>JAYTXS010000371.1:0-10401 GCA_043742845.1 Gammaproteobacteria bacterium | reverse complement strand
TGCTTCCCTATTTGGCCTTGCTCCAGGTGGGGTTTGCCGTGCCGCTGATGTTGCCACCCGCGCGGTGCGCTCTTACCGCACCATTTCACCCTTACCGTTGCCGCTTGCGCGACACTTAGGCGGTATCTTTCTGTTGCACTTTCCGTAGGCTCGCGCCTCCCAGGCGTTACCTGGCACCGTGCCCTGTGGAGCCCGGACTTTCCTCCATGTGCTTGCGCACACAGCGACTGTCTGGCCGACTCTTGGGCTGCACCTTATCAGGTTTGCTTGAGCAGCAATGCCCGCTTATAGGCCTCGTTGTCGCGCGCAGCGGTGATTTGCGCAGCCAAACGCGCCGCCTGTTTCAGCGGCAATTCAGCGAGCAATATTTTCAATGCACGATCCAGCGCACCGCCATAACCGTCCGCGCCACGCTCGTCTTCCTCGCCCTGTCGCGGCGCGCCGCCGATCAGCAATACAATCTCGCCGCGTCCAAAATCGGCATCCTTAGTTGCGCGTGCCAACAGCTCCTGCAGTGAGCCTCGATAGGTTGTTTCATGCAGCTTGGTGATCTCGCGCGCCACCACGGCGCTGCGCTCTGCGCCAAAAGCAGCGGCGCAATCCTCCAAGGTTTCGCGTACACGGTGCGGCGCCTCGTACAGCACGAGAGTACGAGCCTCGGTTGCCAGGCTCTGAAGTCGCTTGCGCCGCGTCGCGCCGCGCGCGGGCAGAAAGCCTTCAAAACAGAAGCGATCCGTCGGCAACGCGCCGATGGACAGCGCGGCGATCGCTGCGCAGGGCCCCGGGATGGCCACTACGTCGAAGCCCGCCGCCGCCACCGCGCGCACCAGTTCGAAACCCGGATCGCTGATGGCCGGCGTGCCGGCGTCACTCACCAGCGCCACCGAAGCGCCTTGCCGTAAACGCTGAATGATTTCGCCGCAACGCTGCGACTCGTTGTGGGCATGCAGCGACAGCTGCGGCGTCTGAATGCCGAAATGTTTCAGCAGAACCCCGGTATGGCGGGTGTCTTCCGCCGCAATCAAGGATGCGGTTTGCAATATTTCGCGCGCACGCACGCTCAAGTCGCCCAAATTGCCGATCGGCGTCGCGACCACGTACAACCGCCCCGCGCTCTCGTTAACCACTATAAACTGTGCCTATATTTGCAGAATTAAGGAGTGCAGGGTATGGCAGCGATCACTCGACGTCCACGGCGGCTGCTGCAGGCGGCGCTTGCGATATCGCTGCTGTTGTCAGCCTGCAGCCTGGTAAAGCAGCAACCTCCCCCGCAGGACAAGCAGGAACGCGCCCTGCACCTGAGCGCCGACGGCAAACATGCCGAGGCGGCGCAAATCTTCGCCGAACTCGCCGCCGAGCAGCCGGCCAACCATGATAACTACGAATTGCTGAGTGCCGAGCAATGGCTGGATGCAGGCAATATTGCGGCGGCCAAACAAGCGTTCGCGACCGTTTCCGCCGAGGCGCGCACCCGCCTTCCCACCGAACATGCACTGGTCGCGGCGGAGATCGCCTACGCAGAGAACGACGGCACCCGTGCCATTCACGAGCTGGATCAAATTCCCGTGCCGACGGCGGCCGACCAGGCGCAGAACTATTGGTGGATCCGGGGCCGCAGCGCCTTTCTCACCGGTCATCCCGTCGAAGGCACCCGCGCCCTGGTGGAACGCGAGCGTTTCCTCAGCGATCCTGCCGCTTTGCGCGCGAACCGCGCCGAACTGTTCACCCGCATTCGCGGCGCCGCCGAGCACGGGCAATCGTTGAAACCGCCGGCGAAGACCGACAGCATCGTCGTCGGCTGGTTGGAATTGGGCCCGATCGCAGTCGCCCTGGCGCGTGATCCCACTGGCGCAGCGGCAGCCCTGGCCGACTGGAGAAGGGCCTACCCGCAGCATCCGGCGAACGACAGCGCGCTCGGCACCCCATCGACCCAGATTGCCGCGGCCATGGAATATCCCGATGCGATCGCGCTGTTGCTGCCCTTGTCGGGCCGCTCGGAGGCTGTCGGAGTCGCCGTGCGCGACGGCTTCATAGCCGCCTATCTGGAACAGAATGCCGCGAAACGGCCGCGCCTGAAAATCTACGACGTCGCCGCGGAATCCGTGGCCAGCGCCTATGCGCACGCGGTCTCGGAGGGCGCCGGTTTCGTCGTCGGCCCGCTCACCAAGGAGGACGTTGCCGCGCTCGCACCCTTGAGCGGCGGCCATACTCCAGTGCTTGCTTTGAATTTTCTGGGCGATTCGGTGATCGCGCCCAAGGATTTCTATCAATTCGCGCTGTTCCCGGAAGATGAAGCACGCATGGTCGCCCGGCATGCCGTCACCGACGGCCGGCTCAACGGCGTGGTGATCGTGCCCAGCGGCGAGTTGGGCAATCGCGTCGCTGCAGCCTTTGCCGATGAGCTCTCTCACCACGGCGGCGCGGTGCTCGACAGCCAGCACTACGAGGCATCGCAGGTCGATTTCGCCGACCTCATTAAACAAGTGCTGCAAGTACATATGGTCAAGGGCGAGCCTGCCACGCACCGTACCGATGCCGCTTTCGTGTTCGTCGCCGGTACTCCGGGGGTCGCGCGGCAAATCCTGCCGCAGCTCAAATTTAATTACGCCGGCGATGTGCCGGTGTATTCCATGTCGGATAGTTTCGAACCAGACCCCACAGCGAACCGCGACCTCGAGGGCATGATGTTTCCCGATATGCCGTGGATGATCGGCGGCGATCCGGTGACCACGCAAATCCGCGATTCGGTGCGGGCTGCGTGGCCCGCTCGGACGGTGCGGCGCGATCGCCTATATGCATTTGGATTCGACGCGTATCGCCTGGTACCGGCGCTGCGCGCGAAGTCCCCGGCCACGGCCACGGCAGGCGAGATCTCAGGAGTGTCAGGTAGATTGCATCTCGATGACCACAATCGGATCCGTCGGGATTTGGACTGGGCACAAATCAGGAGTGGCGCGCCGAACGCCCTATCCTCACCCTGAGGGTGCTCAGGGGATCGAGCGCGCCCGCAGGATCTCGGCCAAGTCAGTCGGAGCCTGCGTTTTATTACCTGGCGTCTGCATTTTGCGCAGCGCTGACTGCCACCGATCCGTCTCCGCGCACAATTTGCCGATGAAGGTCGCCGAAGCCTGCCAACGACGAGACAATTGATCCACGCCCGCCGCAATCAGCTCTTCGCCGGCTTGCAGTTGATGGAGGACAGTATCGAATGCGCGCTTCATTTGACATAAATACTAATGCACCGCAATCAAATGCGAAATTGTCGGTGATTTAAGACATAACGCCGCGCCGCTCCAACCGCCGCGTCCCGCCCACCGGCAACAAAAAGAACGCGTCAAATTGCCACGAACGCGCCGCCTATCCCTGATGACCTCCCAGCCTTGTGGCGCGCACGATGCCGCGTGTGTCCACTCATCTGAAGCGCGAGCGCGGCGCCGCCGCCGAGTTGCTGGCCGCGCAGCATCTGCAGAGCCACGGCGTACTGGTACTGGCGCGAAACTTGAGGTGCAGGGCCGGGGAACTCGATCTCGTCTGCCTGGACGGTCAAGTGCTGGCGATCGTCGAAGTGCGGCAGCGGGTACGCAGCGATTATGGCGGTGCGCTTGCCTCGGTGAACCCTGCCAAGCAGCGTAAGATCATTCGCGCCACGGGGTTTTTCTGGCAGCGAACCCCGAGCTGGCATGTCTGGCGCATGCGCTTCGACGTCATCGGTGTGCAAGGCCTGCCCGGCGGCACCCACCTCATTCACTGGCTCAAAGACGCGTTTCGCGCTACTTGACCACCTGCAGCTTGGGACGTTTCGATTTGGCCTTTACTTCAGCGTCCTTTCCAGACGGGGTCGCGGGCGCCCCATCCGTCGGATCGGGATCCGCATCTCCTTCGGGGAAAATCATGCCCTGACCGGTCTCGCGCGCGTATATGCCCAAGATTGCCCGCACCGGCACCTGCACCGCGAAACTCACCCCGCCGAAGCGGGCTTCGAAACTCACGAAATCATTGCCCAGCTGCAGCAACTGCGTCGCTGAGAAACTTACGTTGAGGACGATCTTGCCGTCTTTGACGTACTGGCGAGGCACAGTCACACCCTCGCCTGCAGCGTCCACCACGATATGCGGAGTTTCACCGCTGTCGGAAATCCACTCGTGCAAGGCACGGAGCAGATAGGGGCGCCGCGGTTTCAATGGCGCATGTCCCGTTCGGCTTCCGTCAGACAGGCGCGGAACGTCGATCGTGCAAAGATCGAATTCATATATTTCTGGATGGGCTGAGCCTGAGGCGGCAATTCGATGCCGTAGCTGGGCAGCCTCCATAAAATGGGCGCGATGCTGGCATCTACCAGCGAGAACTCATCGCTCAAGAAGAACGGCATCGCCTTGAACACTTCCGCGCTCGCGCAGATGGCTTCGCCCAGCACTTTGCGGCTATGGGCGGCAGTCTTGCTCTGCGGATCCAGCTCGATGTCGCGCGCCAAGGCGTACCAGTCGCGCTCCACTCGATACAGAGCGACCCTAAATTGCGCCCGGGTGACCGGATCGATGGGCATCAGCGGCGGATGCGGGAAACGCTCGTCCAGGTACTCAATGATGACGCGCGAGTCGTACAGCACGAGATCGCGATCCACCAAGGTGGGCACACTGTGGTAGGGATTCAGATCGAGCAAGTCTTCCGGCAAGTCGTTGAGATCGACATTGATCAATTCGATCGCGATGCCTTTTTCGGCAAGCACTAGCCGTGTCCGGTGACTCCAGGGGTCAGCGGCTGCCGAAAATAGTGTCATCACCGAGCGACGTGCCACTAACGCGATCTCCTGGGAACATGCGGGACTGC
Source organism: Gammaproteobacteria bacterium (assembly GCA_043742845.1). Classification (GTDB taxonomy): domain Bacteria; phylum Pseudomonadota; class Gammaproteobacteria; order Steroidobacterales; family Steroidobacteraceae; genus Bog-1198. Next base: position 5,574 of record JAYTXS010000371.1, on the reverse strand, counting down.
CCGCTGCTGCGTCAGTGGACGTCCTTCCAATACTCTTTTTTCAGCAAGTAGGCGAACACGAAGAACACCAGCAAAAACAGCGTCACAAAGACACCGAGCGATTGGCGCTTCGCCTTGATGGGCTCACCGGCATAGTCGAGGAAATTAACGATGTCCCTGACGAACTGATCATACTCCTCTGGCTTCATGGCGCCCGGGGTCATTATCTCGAGGCTGGCGAGCACCAATTTGGCGTTGCCCTGCGCATCCGGCTCATTCTTGTAAACGGGTTTCTGCAAACCTTGCAGGGATTGCAGCACATGAGGCATCGCTGTGTTGGGGAGGTACAGATTATTGACCCCCCAAGGGCGGGTCTTGTCGACGTAGTAGCCCTTCAGATAGGAGTAAAGATAATCCGTGCCCCGGGCACGAGCCACCAGCGACAGGTCGGGCGGCTGCTTGCCGAACCAGCCCTCGGAGTCCTTCGGCATGGCCGAATTGATGGTCTCGAAGGACTTATCCGTCGTGAACATCAAATTGCCGGCGAGTTCGGGCTCGGGAATCTTCAGGTCTTCCGCCATGCGGTTGTAGCGCAAATACTTCAGCGAATGGCAGCCGGAACAGTAATTCATGAAATTACGCGCGCCGCGCTGCAGAGACTCAGTGTTGCTGATGTCCGCGCCGGAATGCTCGAGGGCAATCCCACCCTCCTCCTGCGCAGTCACTGACCCTGCGAGGAACATTGCAATCAAAACCCAACTTTTACTCATGTCCGGTGACCCTTTCCGGCACCGGCTTCACGCTGTCGATCTTCGTGTACCAGGGCATCAGCAAAAAGAAAGCAAAGTACAAAACCGTGCAGACCTTGGCCAGCGTCGGGTAGATGCCCGAGGGAGGTTTCAAGCCGCACACCGCCAAGGCGATGAATGATAGAACGAAGATGGTCAGCATAGTCTTGTAAATCGGCCCTCGATAGCGGATCGACTTCACCGGCGAGCGGTCCAGCCACGGTACGAAGAACAGCACCACGATCGAGGCGCCCATCACCAGCACGCCCCAAACCTGAGTGCCCGCAAAGGACGGCACGGCCCGCAACATGGCGTAGAAGGGCGTGAAGTACCACACGGGGGCGATATGCGGCGGCGTCTGCAGCGCATTGGCCGGCTCGAAGTTCGGCGACTCCAAGAACAGCCCACCGAAGGTGGGTGCAAAGAAAATAATCGCGCAGAACACCAGCAGGAAACCCGCAACGCCTACCAGGTCCTTCACAGTGTAGTAGGGATGGAACGGAATGCCGTCGAGCGGATGCCCCTGCGCATCCTTGTACTTCTTGATGTCGATGCCGTCGGGATTGTTCGAACCCACTTCATGCAGCGCCATGACATGCGCGATGACGAGGAATACCAAGGCCAGCGGCAGCGCCGCGACGTGCAGGGCAAAGAAGCGGTTCAAGGTGGCGTCGGCAATGTAGTAATCGCCGCGGATCCACTCGACCAAGCTCGAACCTACCACCGGCAGGCTGCCGAACAGCGACACGATCACTTGCGCGCCCCAGTAGCTCATGTTGCCCCAGGGCAGCACATAGCCCATGAATCCTTCCGCCATCAGCAGCAGGAAAATCAGGCAGCCGAAAATCCACACCAGCTCACGCGGCCTGCGGTGTGAGCCATACAGCAGCGCGCGAAACATATGCAGGTACACCACAATGAAAAATGCCGATGCGCCGGTCGAGTGCAGGTAGCGGATCAGCCAGCCCCAGTGCACGTCCCGCATGATGTATTCGATGGACGAAAACGCCTCGGCCGAGGAGGGCTTGTAGTTCATCGTCAGGAAAATTCCCGTCACCAGCTGGTTCACCAGAATCAGCAAGGCCAGAGCACCGAAGTAGTACCAGAAGTTGAAATTCTTCGGCGCGTAATACTCCGCGATGTGTTCCTTCCACAGGCTGGTCAACGGGAAGCGCTGATCAATCCAGCCCAACAATTTCTCTGCGGCCATCGCAAACCTCTTCTTAGCTTAAGCTTTGGGGGCGTCGTCGACGCCGATTACTACGCGGGCGTCTTTCGAGAACGCGTACGGCGGCACCGTCAGGTTCTTCGGCGCCGGCATGCTCTTGAACACACGACCCGACAAGTCGTACTTGGAGCCATGGCACGGGCAATAAAAACCCCCTGGCCAATTCGCTCCCAAATCGGCGCCGGCGACCTGAAACGAATTGTTCGCTTCGAAAGCGCCCAAGGGCGAGCAGCCCAGGTGGGTGCATACCGCCAAGCCCACCCAGTATTCGGGGTTGCGCGCACGCGCGGCACCGCTCGATTTGATGTAGTCAGGCTGCATCGAATCATCGGACGAGGGATCCGCCAGCATCGCGTCATGGTTGCCCAATTGCTCGACAATGCCCTTCACCCGCCGCACCACGACTACAGCCTGTCCGCGCCACACTACTTTGAGCATCTGGCCTGATTCGAGCTTGGCTGCATCCACTTCGACCGGCGCACCCAGCGCTTTGGCCCGCGCGCTAGGCTGCCACGAAGACAAGAAAGGTACCGCCGCGAACGCAACTCCGATCGCCCCGGTGCCGACTGTAGCCGCCGTCAACAAGCGGCGCCGGCTATGGTCAACCTGATCACTCATTCGATTGCCCCCAAGCAATGTTGACAAAACTTCACGTAAACCCCTGTGGCCCTAGTGTTTCCCAAAGAATGCTGCGAGCGCATTATACACAGTTAAGCGAACATCCCTTAAGGCCCGGGGAGCCATAATAATTGCAGAACACTCGCGTCCTCGTCACTTTTTTAATCAGAGCGGTCATAGTTGGCCTGGCAGCCGCATTTCTGGTGGTCTGGTGGAAGCCGGCGCTGTTGGGAGAAACCACCGTGCCCGCTGAACGAACGTCCGGGACACCTACGCCCACGGTGTACTCGCGTCCCCCCGTCGTCATGCAAAGCTTCGCCGACGCGGTGGCGCGTGCCGCTCCGGCGGTTGTCAATATCTATACCGCACGCGTCGTCACGGAGCGCACCCAGGCGCCCGCGCTCAATCAATTGTTCGGCGATTTCTGGCCCAGCTACCGGCAGCGGGTCGAGCGCAGTTTGGGCTCGGGGGTGATCGTCAATGGCGAAGGCACCATCGTCACCAATCAACATGTCATCGCAGGCGCCGACTCAATTCGGGTGCAGCTGGGCGACGGCCGCATCGCCGAGGCGACCATCGTCGGCCAGGACCCCGAAACCGATATCGCGATTCTGCATCTCGGCATCGGCAAACTGCCCGTCATGCCTTTGGGACGTTCGGATACGCTGCGCGTCGGCGATATCGTACTCGCCATCGGCAATCCCTATGGCCTGAGTCAGACCGTCACGCAAGGCATCGTCAGCGCCACCGGCCGTGGGCAGCTGGGCCTTGCCACCTTCGAGAATTTCATTCAGACCGACGCCGCCATCAATCTCGGCAATTCCGGCGGTGCCCTCATTGACGCGCGCGGCGATCTGGTGGGCATCAACACCGCCGTGCTCAATCGCGCCAGCGGCGGGCCCGAAGGTATCGGCTTTGCCATTCCCGTCAATCTGGTGCGCGGTGTCATGGAACAAATCTTGAAGCACGGCCATGTGGTGCGCGGCTGGCTGGGCTTCGTGCCTCAGGACTTGTCCGACGAGCAGGCCGCTCAGTTGGGCATTGCGGCGGGCGGCGGCGTTACGGTGGTGAATATTCTGATCAAGAGCCCGGCATTCGAGGCCGGCGTGCGGCCGGGCGACCTGATTACATCCTTGAGCGGCGAGCAGGTGCGCAGCGCGCAGGATCTGGTCAGCAGGTTGGCGGCATTGCCGCCGGGTGCGCAGGTGGAACTCGCGGGCCGGCACGGCAGCCAAGCCTACAAGGTCAACCTCAAGGTCGTAGAACGGCCCACCCGCCAAGCGCAGCAGCGCGAGCAGGACCAATAGCGCCGCCGCGGCTCCTCACGCCGGCGTGCGCCTGATCTTGGCGCCCAACTGCTGCAGCTTTTCCTCGATCGCCTCATAGCCGCGATCAATGTGATAAATGCGCTCGATCTCCGTACGTCCATCCGCCACCAGCGCCGCCAGAACCAAGCTTGCCGAGGCGCGCAGGTCCGTGGCCATCACCGGGGCGGCGGTAAGTTTCTCTACGCCCTTGATGATGGCGGTATTGCCCTCGAGCCGGATCTCCGCGCCCATGCGGCGCATTTCCAGCATGTGCATGAAGCGATTTTCGAAAATCGTCTCGATGATCGTGCCGACGCCTTTCGCGACGGTATTGAGCGCCGCGAACTGCGCCTGCATATCCGTCGGGAATGCGGGATAGGGCGCCGTGCGAATATCCACCGCATCCGGCCGGCGTCCGCGCATGTCCACTTCGACCCAGCTGTCGCCCACCTCGATTTTGGCGCCGGCCTCCCGCAGCTTGCCGAGCACCGCGTCCAAATGTTCAGGGCGCGTGTTCTTGACGCGAATATGCCCACCGGTGATGGCGCCGGCCACCAAGTACGTGCCGGCCTCGATGCGGTCGGGCAGCACTTCATAGGCCGTCCCGTTCAGGCGCTTCACTCCCTCGATGACGATCCGATCCGTGCCGGCCCCCTTGATCTTGGCGCCCATGGCGATCAGAAAATTCGCCAGATCCACCACCTCCGGCTCACGCGCTGCGTTCTCAAGCACGGTTTCCCCGTCCGCCAAGGTCGCGGCCATCATGAGGTTCTCGGTGCCCGTGACCGTGACGGTCTCGAGCACCAGCCGCGCGCCTCGCAAGCGGTCAGCCCGCGCCTTGATGTAGCCGTTCTCTATATGAATGTCGGCACCCATGGCCTGTAAGCCGGCAACATGGATATTGACCGGACGGGCCCCGATTGCGCAGCCCCCCGGCAACGATACGTCGGCATGGCCGAAGCGCGCGAGCAGTGGCCCCAGTACCAATATCGAGGCGCGCATCGTTTTCACCAATTGATACGGCGCGAAGTACTCCTTGATAGTCGAAGCATCGACCTCGATACGCATTTTCTCGTCGATGGTCACCGAGACGCCCATGCGCCCCAGCAATTCAATCATGGTGGTGACATCTTGCAGATGCGGCACGTTCGACACCGTGACCGGGCCGTCCGCCAGCAGGCACCCCGCCAGGATGGGCAACGTCGCGTTCTTAGCGCCGGAAATGCGGATCTCACCCTCGAGCGAAATGCCGCCCTGAATCTGTAATTTATCCAAGTCCCTGCCCTGGGCCCTGCGCCGCGAACTCCTCTGGCGTGAATACCTGGAGCGCCAGCGCGTGAATTTCGTTGCCCACGGCCGCCCCTAAGGTGCCGTACACCAATTGATGACGCTGCACGGAGCGTTTGCCGGCAAAAGCCGCCGCAATCACTACCGCCTCGAAATGCACGTTGTCCTCGCTCTTGACTCGCGCTTTGGCCCCGGGCAGCCCGGACTCGATGATTTGCGTTACTTGCTGTGAGTTCATAGCAATAGCTTACCCTGTATCATTACAACCATGAATCTTGAGTTCACCGACGACGTCCTCGTCGATCTTGGACGCCAGGCGCTCGGGATCGAGATCGATGGCTTGCGCGCACAGTTGCCGCGCTTAGGG
>JAYTXS010000370.1:0-4281 GCA_043742845.1 Gammaproteobacteria bacterium | reverse complement strand
CGGAGCCGTCCGGTACCTGGCCGCGCTGTCGCGTGAGCCATTGTCGCAAAGCTTCGGCGATCGGTTTTGCTCGTTGTTGGCGTATAAGCTGTCGGCCATCAGCATCGAGGTTTCGCTCGCGCGCTTCGCGTTCGATTTCATAAAGCGCTGCGAAGTACCTCAGGCCTTCTTCGGCGATTTCGCTGCGGTGATTGGCATACAGATCATGAAGCTTGCGGCGCGCATGCGCCATGCAGCCCACTTCGATCACCCCACGATCGAACAGCGCCTTGTAGCCTGAGTAGTCATCGCAGACAAGTTTCCCTGCCCAGTTGCCCAAGAACGCGCGGGCATGCACGCCACCGCGACTCTCGGCGAAGTCGTAGATGACGGTTTTAAGCTCATCGTATTCGCTCGTGGCATAGCTCCAGAGATAGGCCCGATGCGTACGCCCCAAGCCAGGTTTCAACATCGGCACCGGCGTCTCGTCGGCGTGCAGCACGGGACGGGTCAGGATCTGCGCTCTCATGACATCAACCAGCGGCTGTAACTGCACGCCGCACGCACCCACCCACTGCGCCAGGCTCGAGCGCGGCAGGGCAAGTCCGGCCCGGCCGAAGATGGCTTCCTGTCGATACAGCGGCAGATGATCAAGGTACTTCGCCACCAGGACCTGCGCGAGCAGCCCCGCTGTCGGGATTCCCTTGTCGATGACTTGAGCCGGCACCGGGGCCTGGATAAGCCGTTCACAGCGGCGGCAGACCCACTTGCCGCGGATGTGTCGCTCGACCTCGAACACCCCGGGTGTGTAATCGAGTTTCTCGCTCACATCCTCGCCGATCCGCTCCAGGCGACAGCCACAGTTGCACTGAGTATTCTCTGGCTCGTGGCGCACTTCACGACGCGGGAAGAAAGCAGGCAGGGCCACACGGCGGGGCTTACCTTTGGGTGCTGATGGCGGTCTCTCTTGAAGCGATTCGAGCTCAAGACTGATCGCTTCGATGTCTGCATCGATGCTCTCATCCAAGAGCGATCGCTGCATGGGATCCATCTGTTCGCTGCGTCGATCGAAGTGCCAGCGTTTTAAGATCGCCATCTCGTGAGTGAGCTGGTCGATCTTCAGTTGCTTGGCTTTCAGTTCGCTGACGAGAGCTGCGTGCGCACCGCGTTCGGTGTCGCGCTCGGCAAGTTGCGCATAGAGTGTCGTGGCTAGATTACGCAGCTCCGCTGCGTCCATCGATGCGAGTTCGCGCGAGGACTCCATGGACTTAGATGCTGCCACATTTGGAGTAACATCAACAGTCTGCGCAGCGCTTTTTTATCAGAGTATTCGGATCTTTGCACGTTCATCGAGCCGCTCCCACGGCAGCCCCACAACGATCGCCTGCAGTTGCTCATGCGATAGCGGCATGCCACGATCATGTCTCACACCAGCGCGGATGAAGCTGCCTTCGTGGAGCTTTCGTGCGCACAGCCAAAGACCAAAACCATCATGGACCAACACCTTCATGCGGTTGGCGCGTTTGTTGATGAAGAGGTAGGCGTGATGAGCTCGCGCTTCGCCAAACACATTCACGACGCGCGCAAGTGCCTTGTCAACGCCGGCGCGCATGTCGAGCGGTTCCACCGCGAACCAGGCCGCATCAATACGGATCACCTCATCAGCTCGCGCAGCAGCAGCGCGCATTCATGCGCCGCCGATGCCGGCCACTCGATGCTCACTGTTCCGCCCCGGCGGCGCACTTTGATACGGATCGCTCCGTCGGAGGAATTGGAAGGCAGCGATACGGGCATGAACCTCTCGCTATCTTCGATGGCAACGCTCTGCGCCGGGCCTTGTATCGCGATCGGTATCCCGCTGCGCTCAGCCTCTTTTACCCAACGGCGCAATACGCTGGCGTTGAGCCCACGGTCTAGCGCAATCGCCACTATGGACACACCCGGCTGCTGGCATGCGCCAATCGCTTCCGACTTGAAAAGTTGGCTATGCGTCCGGCGGCGGCGACGACCGATCCCGACCGCATGTTCCGTAGTGCGCACGTGTACACCTATCGCCGTTAACAAGCGCGCATCTTTGCATCACTGCCGCCGACCTAACAGGTGCCTTCCCCGTACGCTTACGCCTCATTGCCGTCGCCGACACATTCATGGCGCTGCCGCAGTCCTCGACGGCGAGGGGATGAAACTCCACATCGTCGCCGTGAACCACCGACACGCGGATTTTCAGCCGGTTAAGGGGTATACAGGGTCTTCAAAATCAATCACTTGCAGCGCTTGCCGCACTGCAAACCCGGCATACCCAGGCACAATCCTGGCACACCAAATCTCAGTCGGTCACATTCTCGGCACACGGCGCAGAGTTCCCTTCACGGCTTCTTCGCAACGACCTTGCCATTCTCCCAGACGTACACCGGGGTGCCGTGCATACGTGCGACCTCGCGCGCCGTCCGGGCCGCCCGCCGTAACCCACGACCGACCCCCGCGGCAAAGCTCTCCGCTTTCTTCGGCCGTTTCGATCGGGTGCTCATGGACCGCGCTCCAGCAATTTGGGTTTGGACTCCGAATTCTCGTACACCGCCCAATGATCTGCCAGGGGCTGATACACATCAAGGAAATTGGCCCAGCCCCGCTTAAATCGGCGTACCACGTCGGCGCGAGGAACATTATGGCCGCCCTGCCGAACGCGGGCAGCAACCCGACTTAAGGCGAGCCGCGGTGACGCAAGGCGAAGGAAGACAATTTCGATTAAGTATCCCTGCACCTTCCAGTCTTTGATCCGCTTGGCGTAATGCAAGCCGCTGAGAGTACTTTCGAAGGCAAACTCGACCTTCGCTTCAACCAAACGGTCGAGTTCTCGCAGCACGAGACGGCCAGCGTTTACTGCTGCAAGTTCCGGCCGTAACGGAGAAATCCCTCCGGCGATTAGGTCGGCATTGATAAAGTGAATGAGCCCAGCAATACCAGGTAAATAGTCGCGAGCAAACGTTGTTTTCCCGGCCCCATTGGGACCCGCGATAATAATGCAGCGCGGTTTACGGGATCTTTTGGCCATAGCTTGAGTCTACCAATTCAAGGGAGCGAGCGATCCTTGTTTGGCAAGCACACCCAAAACACGGGGAGTTCGCAAACACGCGACCTCGCGGGCGGCGCCAGCGGCACCCTTGAAGTGGGGCTCTCCCTCGGGTTCAGTGGCAACGTAACCGGGCTGGCATCGTGGAACTCCCGTAGCTACCTATCCCGCGTTCGCTTCTCAGATGCCTTACTGGACGCCAATGCCTGGGCACTTGAAAACAAAGCAACAATTTCCGACTCCGTAGGCTTTTGCTTCGATTGAAAACGGATCGTTTGATAGCCTGCCGCCTTCGTGATCTCGTCACGTTGACGATCGGACCTGGCTGAATGCGTCCGGTCATCCAGCTCGACGAGCGCCACGATTTGCAGAGTCTCACGCTCGCATACCAAGAAGTCCGCTATTTTGCGGTCGAATCTAGCACGGACCGCCCAACGCTTTTGTTGACTCAGCTTGCCATCGTCGGTCAGGAATGCCGCGAATGATACTTGGGGAAACACCAGATGTCCGGGAAGCGCCCGCTGCATGCGGTAGAAGAACGCCTTTTCGTTATCGGTCATCAGTGGCTTTCGCTGAATTCGCGCAAGCCACGGTTTCCGGCCGCCCAGAAACGTCACCGCAACGGCAAGCAGCATCAAAGCACCGATGGCGATCAGTAATATCGGAGAAGCCGGCAGGTGAAGTTTATCAGTCAGAGATGGCATGCTGCTGAAACCTCACCAGTTTCTTGTTGACCGCCTGCTGCAAGCTATTCAGCGCATCCATTAGATCAGCTATCGCCGGCATGTGTCACCTCCCTGAGATCGATCACTGCGATTACAGCCGACCTGCCTAACTACTCACTTCGTCGAGACGAACGTCTCGAATGTATTTCAATATCTTTTTCACATCATCTAAATGCGCCGGGGTCGGCTGCGAGAAATGGATCTCCGTTTGGCTCAGGGGCCACTTGCCGGTTTCTTGCCGGACTAGGAATGCAAATTCCGCCTCCATAATTTCTAGCTCCTTAACAAATTTCCCATTGGCTCCCGAGTATGACCATACCGTCAAGCGAAGTGCGGTGCGGATCTTCCTCCATTTGTAACCGTAGTACCCGCCCTTCCCTTTTGCCCTAAGCCCGGAGGCGAGGCGAGTCGCCATCGGCGTCTTCGTGATCCCAACATAGTGAATATCGGTACCTTGAGAAACGACATAGAGCTTCGGACAAGAAAGGGTCGATGGCTCTGCGAAGC
>JAYTXS010000369.1:0-2961 GCA_043742845.1 Gammaproteobacteria bacterium | reverse complement strand
TGGCCGAGGTCGCTTCCCATAACAACGCCGTGGCCGGCTCCATGCCGCAAACGCGGACGGCGAGCGGCTTTCACGCCAAGATGAATATCGTGTCGACTGCGGCAGCGGAGGTCGGTCAATCCATTTTCTTCGCCGCCGCCATTATCATCGCGGGATTCGTGCCGCTCTTTACCTTGTCCGGGATTGAGGGGCATATTTTTGGCCCGATGGCCAAAACCTACGCTTACGCCATTGCCGGCGGTCTGCTGGCGGCGTTTACTATCGGCCCCGCCTTGAGTTTGCTGCTTTTTCCACAGAATCCGGCCGAGCGAGAGACTCTGCTCATGCGTTGCCTGCGGCGCGTGTACACGCCGACTCTGGAGTTCGTGCTGGCCAATCGCATCGTGACCTTCACCGCGGTGGCGCTGATTGCGGTGCTTGCGGCGTGCGCCACGCGGTCTTTGGGTCTTGAATTTCTGCCAAAGCTGGAAGAAGGCAATCTTTGGATCCGAGCGACGTTTCCGCAATCGATATCGCTCGAGGACAGCAACTCCTATGTGAACCGCATGCGCAAGGTCATGAAGCAGTTTCCGGAAGTGCAGAGCGTCGTTTCCCAGCATGGCAGACCGGATGACGGCACCGACGCTACCGGATTCTTCAATGCCGAGTTCTTCGTTCCACTGAAGCCGGCGAGCACCTGGCCGGGTGGGATTTCGAAAGAGAAGCTAACCCACGACATGACGGGAACGCTGCAGCAGCAGTTTCCCGGCGTGGACTTTAACTTCTCCCAATATATTCAGGACAACGTTGAGGAAGCTGCCTCCGGCGTGAAAGGCGAGAACTCCGTAAAGATATACGGCAACGATTTGGAGACTCTCGAGAAGAAGGCGGCAGAAATCGGCTCAGTGTTGGCCAAAGTGCCCGGCATCACGGATCTCGCGGTGCTGCGCTCGTTGGGCCAGCCGACGATTCGCATCGATGTCGATCGCCAGCGTGCAGGGCGCTATGGTCTAAGCACGGGCGATGTGAATGCAGTAGTCCAGGCTGCAATCGGCGGACAAAGCGCGGGTGACCTGTACGAGGACAGCAGCGATCGTCATTTTCCGATGATGGTGCGCTTAGGCCTGCCTTATCGGCAGAATTTGCAAGCGATTCGGCATATTCCCATCGCAGTGGCGGCAAGCTTGGGCAATGGTGTAGTACAAGTGGCGCTGGAGGATGTGGCAAATGTGCGCTTGGCGTCAGGCGCTGCATTCATTTATCGCGAACAACAGCAGCGATACGTCCCCATCAAGTTCAGTGTGCGGGGCCGCGATTTGGGCAGTGCGGTACTCGAAGCACAGCGTGCGGTGGATACTCAAGTGACGCTGCCCGGGGGCTATCGGGTTGAATGGGTGGGGGAATTTGGCAATCTCCGGGAGGCAGCGGCGCGACTGAGCATCGCCGCGCCCCTGTCGATCGCACTGATTGTTCTACTGCTGTATCTGAAATTCGGTAGTTTGCGTGACGCATTGCTTGCGGCGAGTGTTATCCCCATGGCAATACTGGGAGGTATATTCGCCCTGTGGATCACGGACACGGCTTTCAGCGTGTCAGCGGCTATTGGTTTCGTAGCCTTGTTCGGGATCGCCGCGATGGACGGCATTCTGGTGTTGTCGTATTACCATCGTTGCCTGGATCTGGGTCACGATCGAATCACCGCAATATTGGAGACGTGTCGCACGCAGCTGCGGCCCGTCATTATGACTTGCAGCGTCGCCTGCGTGGGCCTGGTGCCCGCCGCCTTCTCGAGCGGTATCGGATCGCAAGTGCAAAGGCCGCTGGCATTGGTGGTGGTCGGCGGCATGCTGCTCGCTCCGGTATTGATCCTCTTGGTACTTCCTGCACTGATCCTGAAATTCTCACGGGCCGAGGAACTTTCGTCGGAGACCTCCGGCAGCTCGCCTGGAGCCGGTTGGCGGCCGATGTTGGGCGATCGCTAATGAGGCAGAGCGCGAGGTGTCTGTGTTTGTTCGTTCTTGGGACGGTATTCAGCGCCTGTGTGGGACCGAATTTCCATCGGCCGGCGCCGCCTATGGTCGAACGCTACGTCGCACAGCCGCTGCAATCGACGAGTCCGGAGGGCACCGATTGGGCGAGCCCGGCGCAACGATTCCTGATGCAGCAGGACGTGCCGAAGAATTGGTGGGTGTTGTTCGGATCCCGGGAACTCGATGGCTTGGTAGAGGAAGCCCTTCGCGCAAATCCCGATGTCGCGACTGCGCAAGCGGCGCTGCGTCAGGCGAACGAGAATACAGCGGCCCAGCGAGGAAATTATCTGCCGACGATTCAAGGTGGCTTTGGCGCAAGCCGAAACCGAGATGCAACGGGAGTGGTGCAACCCACCTTACAATCGGGCTCGCCGGTTTATAGCTTATTCACACCGCAGCTCACGATTTCTTACCTGCCCGATCTTTTTGGAGCCAATCGGCGCGCGGTGGAATCGCTGGCCGCGCAAGCCGAGGCGAGCCATTTTCAGCTCGATGCCACTTACTTGACACTGGCTGCGAATGTCGTAATTACTGCGATCCGAGAAGCGGGACTGCGGGCACAGATTTGCTCTACTGAGCGCGTGGTTGAAGTGGAGCGAGAGTCGCTGACGGTTCTGCGCCGCCAGCGGGATTTAGGCGCAATAGCCGAGGTCGATGTCTACGCTCAAGAGGCTGAGCTGGCGCAAGTTGAAGGGACTCTGCCGCCCCTCAACAAACAGTGGTTTCAGGCGCGGGACCAACTAGCCGTGCTTAGCGGGCATCTCCCGGCTGATTTTGCGACGGTACGGCTGGAGTTGGATCAATTGACCCTGCCGACGGACTTGCCGATAGGAGTTCCCTCGCAACTGGTAGAGCGTAGGCCGGACGTGCGCGCAGCAGAAGCACAACTTCATTCCGCAACTGCGCAGGTCGGAGTGGCGGTGGCTAATCTTTTGCCACAGGTAACCCTGAC
>JAYTXS010000368.1:0-1700 GCA_043742845.1 Gammaproteobacteria bacterium | reverse complement strand
GCAACACGCACGTCGTGCTGCTCCCAGACGAAACCAACGATCGTGGCTTTGCCATGACGTCGAGTTTTTCCACCATGATGCTCGCCGCAGCGCTGGCGTTCGAACTGATCGCAACGGCGGCGACCGCAACACTCGCGCGATGGGCAAGCCAGGTGCTCGCCGATTTTCCGGCCGTCACCGATCTGGCGAGGGCAGGTTTTGAGCGGGTAGTCTATCTCGGCAGCCGCGAACTCAAGGGGCTTGCGCGCGAGGCCGCCCTGAAGATGCTCGAGCTCACCGATGGCCGGATCGTCGCCGTATCGGATACGCCCTTAGGGTTCCGCCATGGCCCGAAGACGTTCATCGACGCCAAAACTCTGGTCGTCATGTTCCTTTGCAATAATGCCTACACGCGAGCCTATGAGCTCGACCTGCTCAACGAGCTGCGCCGCGACGGTATCGCAGCCCGCGTCATTGCACTAACGGCGGGGAATGCCACCCCCGAAGGGTCGGCAGAGGAATTTCGCATACCGGATGCCGCGGCCGCTGCGGACTTGGATCTGTGCTTCCCTTATGCGGTTTTTGCGCAAAGTCTTGCGTTGCAGCAATCGCTGGCACTCGGATTCAAATCCGACGCACCCAATGCCCGGGGCGTCGTCAACCGCGTGGTACAAGGCGTTTCGATCTATCCATGGGATCCGCACGCATGACGGTGTTCCTCGGCGTCGACGGCGGAGGTACCAAGACGGACTTCCTATTGATCGATGCGTCGGGCAGCGTTCTCGCGACGCGGCGCGAAGGATCCGCCTATTATCTCGAAATAGGCATCGAAGGCTTGAAGAGCATGCTCGCCCGCGGCATCCGAGGGATGCTGACCTCGGTTGGCCTAACGACTGCGGATATCACCTATGGCTTCTTGGGACTGCCGGCCTATGGCGAAAATACTGCACTGCTGGCGCGCCTTGACACCATCGTCGAGGAGACACTGCCGAATCAGCGCTATCGCTGCGCCAATGACGTCGTTTGCGGATGGGCGGGCGCCCTTGCCGGCTGCAATGGCATCGCCGTGGTCGCCGGCACTGGATCGATTGCGTATGGTGAATATGCCACGCGAAGCGCCCGCGTTGGAGGTTGGGGTGAGCTGTTCAGCGATGAAGGATCCGCGTTTTGGGTCGCGCGGGAGGCTTTGACCCTCTTCTCGCGAATGAGCGACGGCCGCGCGCCGAAGGGTCCATTGTATGGACTCATGCGCGCACACTTCGATGTCGCCGCAGACCTTGACGTGTGTGCAGTGGTGTATGGACCGCCGGCGCTCAGCCGCAGTGAAGTCGCCGCGCTATCGCGCCTGGTCACCCAGGCCGCACTCGCCGGGGACCTCTCTGCCCTGCACATCTTTAAAAGAGCGTCGCAGGAACTCGCGGAACTCGTGCACGCGGCGCATGACGCCCTCGAAATACCCCCCGGGGCGGGCGTGCCCGTCTCCTACTGCGGAGGCCTGTTGCAAGCGGACGGCATGATGTTGCCGCTATTCGAAGCTGCCTTACAGAACACCGAGCGGCAATATCAACTCACAGCGCCGCGACTATCGCCAAGCGTCGGTGCCGCACTCTACGCGGCCAGTCTTGCCGGCGCGCCACTAGACGCCCATGCCATCGAGCAACTGATTCGCACGCATCAGGCCGAGGGTGCGAGTTGACGGCGGCCACATCTATCGCCGGCCC
>JAYTXS010000367.1:0-2416 GCA_043742845.1 Gammaproteobacteria bacterium | reverse complement strand
ATGAAGAGCCACGCGAAAGTGGTGGTGATCGGCGGAGGCGTGGTCGGCGCCAGCGTTTTGTACCACCTGACCAAGGCCGGCTGGAAGGATGTGCTGCTGATCGAACGTGCCGAGCTGACCTCGGGTTCGACCTGGCACGCAGCCGGGGGCATGCACACCGTCAATGGCGATCCGAACGTCGCCAAGCTGCAGCAGTACACCATCGAGCTGTACAAGGAAATCGAGAAGATCTCCGGACAGTCGTGCGGCGTGCACATCACCGGCGGCATCATGCTGGCGGGAACCCGCGAGCGGCTCGATTGGCTGAAGATGGCCAAGGCGCGCGGTCGATATCTCGGCATGGATCTGGAGATCATTTCCGTCGACGAGGCGGCCAAGCTGTTTCCGCTGATGGACAAGAAGCATTTTAAAGGGGCGATGTACGATCCTATCGAGGGTCATGTCGATCCTTACGGCGTCACTCATGCCTATGCTAAATCGGCGCAGATCGGCGGCGCCGACATCGTGCGCCACACCCGGGTCACCGATTTGCAGGCACGCGCCGACGGATCGTGGGATGTGATCACGGACCACGGCAACGTGAATGCGGAGCATGTGGTGAACGCCGGCGGCCTGTGGGCGCGCGAAGTGGGCCGCATGGTGGGCCTGGAACTGCCCATCCTGGCCATGGAGCATCAGTACCTCATCACCGGCGACATGCAGGAGTTGGTCGGTAAAGCGGAGCAACTTCACTGCATCGACTTCGAGGGCGAGATCTACATTCGCCAGGAACGCGGCGGCATGCTCATGGGCACCTACGAACGCGCCGGCGTGCCCTGGTCGCCCGTAACGACGCCGTGGGATTTCGGTCAGGACTTGCTGCCGAATGACCTCGAGCGCATCGCGCCGAGCCTTGAAGTCGGGTTCGCGCACTTCCCGGCACTGGAAGGCGCCGGCATCAAAAAGGTCGTCAATGGTCCGTTCACTTTTGCGCCCGACGGAAATCCTTTGGTGGGACCGATCCGCGGCCTGAAGAACTTCTGGGTGGCCTGCGGTGTGATGGCGGGATTCAGTCAGGGCGGAGGGGTGGGCCTGGCGCTGTCGCGCTGGATGGTGGATGGGGATCCGGGCGCCGACATCTGGGGGATGGATGTGGCGCGGTACGGCGACTGGACCACTTTGGCCTACACCAATGCCAAGGTGCGGGAGAATTATTCGCGCCGCTTCAGCATCCGCTTTCCGAACGAGGAATTGCCGGCCGCGAGACCCCTACGCACCACGCCGATTTACGAAAAGCTGCAAGACCGGCATGCGGTGTTCGGCGACTACTGCGGCTTGGAGCATCCGCTGTGGTTCGCATCGACGGCCAAGGAAGCCGTGGACGACGTCAGCTTCCGCCGTTCCAATGCGCATCCGCATGTGGCCGCGGAGTGCAAGGCCGTGCAGAATTCCGTGGGCCTGTTGGAAATTTCAAACTACGGCAAGTTCGACATTCGCGGACCGGGTGCGGCAGATTGGTTGTCGCACATGATGGCGAACCGTGTTCCGTCAGTCGGGCGTATTGCGCTGACGCCGATGCTGAACGATCGCGGCAAGTTGATCGGTGATTTCACCATGTGCCGAGTTTCCGCCGAGCACATTTTCCTCATCGGCACCTATGCGGCCGAGACCTACTACATGCGCTGGTTCGAAAAGCATGGACCGCCCACGGGCGTGTCCGTGCGGCCGTGCGCGATGGAATATGTCGGGCTGTCGGTTGCGGGACCGCATTCCCGTGCTCTCTTGCAGACCCTGGTGCGCGACGACCTATCCACCAGCGCCTTCCCCTTCATGTCCTTCAGACGCATGGAAATCGGCATGGTGCCGGGCTACGTCGGGCGAGTGTCCTTTACCGGCGACTTGGGCTACGAGATCTGGGTGACCACCGATTACCAGCGGGCGCTGTATGACGCGCTCGTCAACGCCGGCCGCGAATTCGGGCTCAAGCTATTCGGCGGACGTGCGCTCAATGCCATGCGCATCGAAAAGAGTTTCGGCAGCTGGGCGCGCGAGTATCGTCCCATTTACGGGCCCTTCGAAGCCGGCCTGGACCGATTCGTCGATTTCAAGAAGAGCCAGTTCATCGGCCGCTCGGCGGCCGCTGAAGAGAAGGAGGGCGGCGGGGCTCTGCGGCTGGTGGGCTTTCAGGTGGATGCCACCGATGCCGATGCCATCGGCGATGAGCCGATCTGGCACGACGGCAAGGTGGTGGGCTGGGTGACCTCCGGGGCCTTCGGTCATCGAGTCGGGCGCTCTTTGGCGCTGGGGTACGTGCCCGCGGCACTGGCCAACGCCGATAGCGGATTCGAAATCGAGATTATCGGCGAGCGCCACCGCGCGCAGCGCCTGGTGGGCGCCGCTTTCGACCCCAGTGGTCAATTGATGCGACAATAGCCGC
>JAYTXS010000366.1:0-5277 GCA_043742845.1 Gammaproteobacteria bacterium | reverse complement strand
AATTCGACCCCAATGCCGGAGCACTTCACCCCGCCAAAGGGCGCCAGCGGGTGCAGGTTTCCGTGTTGATTGACCCAGGCCGTGCCGCATTCGAGCCGGCTCGCATAGCCGGCCGCCTCTTGCGGATCGTTGCCCCACACAGAACCGCCCAGACCCACATCGAGCGAATTGGCCCGCTTGATGGCCTCCTCGACGGTAGCGTACTTCACGATGGGAATGACTGGGCCGAATTGCTCTTCCTTGACCACTCGCATGTCATCCGCCGCGTTCGCGATGACGGTCAGCGGATAAAAATATCCGGGCGCCTGCGATCGTACGCCGCCCGTCACGATGGTCGCGCCGTTGGCGCGCGCATCATCGACGTAGCCGGCGACCTTGTCGAGCTGCATCTTGTTCGAGATCGGCCCGATGAGATTCTTCGCATCGAGTCCGTTGCCCACCGGGATCTTGGCGACGTAGTCGGAAAACTTCTTGACCACCTCGTCGTATTGATCTTGATGGACGTACAGCCGCTTCAATGCAGCGCAGGTCTGGCCGGCATTGATGAAACAGCCCCAGAACAGCTTCTCGAGCAGCGGCTCGATGTGGGTCCCCGGCAAGACGATACCGGCGTCATTGCCGCCCAACTCAAGGGTCACGCGCTTCAAATGTCGTGCGGCGCTGCCCATTACTTTCTTGCCCGTGGCAATGGATCCGGTGAACACGATTTTATCTATGCCCGGGTGATTGGTCAGATGGTTGCCGATCTCGGCTTCACCGGTCACGACATTGATCACGCCCGGCGGCAGGACCTGATTCATGAGTTCCACCAGCCGCAAAGTCGAGAGCGGCGTAAACGGCGAGGGCTTGACGACGACCGTGCAGCCCACACGCAACGCCGGCATGATGTGCCACACCGCGATCATCATCGGCCAATTCCACGGTGTGATCGACGCCACCACGCCCACCGGTTTGCGGCGGATGACGATCTTCCCGGTGGCATCGTCCTGGATGGTTTCTTCAGGGAGAGAAAGGCCTGCGGTCACACGGGTCCATGCGGCGGCACCCCCCACCTCGAGATTGGCCCCCGGACCGCTTTGCGTCTTGCCCTGCTCGCGGGTAATCAGCTCGGAGAGTTCAGCGTGGTGCTTCTCGATCAAGTCGCCTATCGCGAGCAATTTAGCGGAGCGCTCCGCATCGCCGAGCGCCGCCCATGCCGGAAACGCGCTGCGCGCGCTTGCGACCGCCTCGTCCACCTGCGCGGTGGTTGCCTCCGGGCACGCAGCCACGACGGATTCATCAGCGGGATTGAGTACGTTGAAGGTCTTTGCCGTCGTGACAGACTTGCCACCGATGGTCAGCGTGTAGTTCGACATATCATATTTCTCCTGAACAATTCTCTAGGTAGTCTGCGGCAACTGCGCAGGCGCGCTGCACCAGGAAGGGGGTCAGCTCGCGCGCCGTGTCGCTGCCCTGTCGCGTATGCACCCATCCGAGATAGGTGGTGCCGCGTGCCGCCAAGAACAGCGGCAGTCTGTTAAGCATCTCATCGCTCAATGGGCGCTCGCTGCGGTAGCCTTGAATGAGCGCCGCGCGGGCCGTGGGATAAATGCTGTCGCCGGTAATGAAATAGAGTGATGTTGCGAGTTCGAATAGGTGCCAACCGAAACCCGCATCGTCGAAATCGATCACCTGCACTCGGTGCCCGTCAATGAGCAGATTTTCCGGAACGAGGTCGGCGTGTATGAGCCCATACACATCCGACTCCGTGCCATAGGCGGTCATTTCCTGCGCAATCCGGGCGCGGGCTCGCAGCATCAGGTCCAGTTGAGCCGGTGTGAGCGCGGCGAGCTCCCAAAACCGGCCCCAGAAGGGTGTTTCGCCCACCAGCCCCTGCGCATCCCAGGCGTGACGTTGAAATCCACTCGGGCACTGCCAGCCGGCAGTCTGATTATGCATGCGTGCCGCGATCGCACCGATGGTGTGATACTGCCTTGCGATGGCAGCTGCGTCGCTGCCGACGCCGCTCTCCACCGATCCCAATTGGCGTCCGACGATCCATTCAAACACGTCGATTTGCCGCGCATCGGTCGCCCCCTGCATCGCGACCACCTCAAAATCGCGGCCATGGCGCGAGCGGATCACGCGCGGCACTTGAATGCCGGCTGCCTGCAAAGCGCGCATCCACACGAACTCCGAATCAAGCTCGGCGTCCGAATGATAGCCGCAGCGATGCACTCGCAGCACCGCCCGACCGCCACCGACCAACTCGATTCTGAATACGGCGTTCTCGCGCACTTTGATGGGCGCGAGGCTCGCCACCTGCAGATCCCAGTGGCGCAAGGCGCTGCTTGCGAGCGCATGCATCTCCCCAAGAAAAGCCGCCGACTCGTCCTGCACCTCTTCGCTCACAGCGCCGCCAGCACCTGGTTGAGCGTATCGACCAGTAGATCGGCGTTTTGCTTGGAGAACGGCATCGGCGGCCGTATTTTTAAAATATTGTCGTGCATGCCGATACGGCTGATGAGCACGCCGCGCTCGCGCATGAGATTGATGAGACGTTTGCTTTGCGCCGGCGCCGGCGTCTTGGCCTGACGATCGAGGACCAATTCGACTGCGAAGAACAGCCCCGAACCGCGCACATCGCCAATGAGCGCGTGCCGCTCCGCAAGTTCCTTGAGCCGCGCCAGCATGTACGCACCGACGTTGACGGCATTCTCCAGCAGATGCTCTTCCTCGATCACATCCAGCACCGCCATACCGACAGCGGCGCAGACCGGATTGCCGCCGAAGGTATTGAAGTACATGTTGCGGCCGGTGAATGCATTGACGAGATCGCGGCGTGCCACCACGCCGGCGAGCGGATGTCCGTTGCCCATGGGTTTGCCCATGGTGACGATGTCGGGAACGACGCCCAATTTTTGGTGTCCCCACATGTGGCTGCCGAGACGACCGAAGCCCGCCTGCACCTCGTCGGCGATGAAAAATCCACCGGCGGCATGCACATGGGCAAGCGCTTTCGCCATGAAACCGGCCGGCAGCGTCGGCAATCCTTCGCTGGAAAACGCCGTGCAATACAGCAAGCCGGCGAAACGAATGCCGCTCGCCGCGAAAGAGTCGATGGCGCGCTTGACGTCGTCGGCGTAGGCCGATGCGAGCTGCTCGTCGCTACGTCCGGCGCGGTCGCGATACGGATCCATGACGGGCACCGTGCGCACGTACGGGCCGCGCCTGTTTTCGGGCGTGAACAGAGAGCTGACCTCCATCACGGCCGCCGTATTGCCGTGGTAGGCCCAGGCCGTCGATATGATTCCCTGCCCTCCGCTGCAATCGCGCGCAATACGCAGCGCCAGCTCATTGGCCTCACTGCCGCTGCAAACGAACATGGCCATCGACAGCTGTGCGTCGAACAACGAGGTTAGCCGCTCAGCGTACGCCACCACGTTTTCATCGAGATAGCGCGTGTGAATGTTGAGAGCGGCCGCCTGGCGGCTCAACGCCGCCACCACCCGCGGATGGCAGTGACCGACGTGCGGCACGTTATTGTAGGCGTCCAGGTAGCGTCGCCCCTGCGCGTCATACAGCCATACGCCCTCGCCGCGCACAAGATGCAGCGGCTTGTCGTAGAACAGCGGCGAGTTGCGCCCCAGGACTCGATAACGGCGCTCGAGCAATGAATCGGTTTCCACCTGTGCAGCTCCGGCGTCACTGGCCTTGATAAAAGGACTCGAGTACCACCGGGCTCTCCGGCAAAGTCGAACCGCCATCGACGACGATGGTCTGTCCCGTGATGTACGACGCGGCGTCCGAAGCTAAAAACAGCATGGTGTTCGCAATATCGACGGGATCTCCCAGCTTGCCGAGCGGGATCTGCTTGGCCATTTCCGCCAGAGCCTCCGGGCCGCCCAGCGCGTTCATGGCCGGCGTGAGTATGTAGCCCGGTTCCACACCGTTGACGGTGATGTTCTGACGGGCGTATTCGAGCGCCGCAGTGCGAATCAAGCCGTTGAGGCCGCACTTCGACGCCGCGTAGTGCGCGGTGCCCGGCATGGCAACATTCGGCCCGGTGACGGAGGAGGTGAATAAAAAGCGCCCGCCTCCCTGTTTGCGTAAATGCGGCAGCGCTTCCTGGATGAACCAGAAGCCTGCTTTGAGGTTCACCGAGAGCGTGAGGTCAAGCTCGGCATCCGACAGTTGCTCGATCGGCAGAACCGGATAGACGGCCGCGTTATGCACCACGATGTCGAGCCGCCCGAATCTCTCCACGGTCTGCGCCACCACACGCTTCACTTCGGCACGCCGGCCGACATCCGTTTGGTTGAGCCAGGCAACGCCCCCGGCGTTGCCGATGGCATCGGCCACCGCCTGCCCATTCGCCTGACTGCGCGTGGCGATGACGACCTTGGCGCCGGACTTTGCGAATACGCGCGCGATGCCTTCGCCAATGCCCTGGCCGGAGCCCGTAACGATGGCGACTTTGTTCGATAGATCCACGATCATGGCTTAAATTCCTCCTCGGTTCTTTTGCGATCGCACCGGCCCCAGCCAGCGGAACTGCGCGATCAACAAGACAATCACCAGAATGGCGACCTGTAATGCGCGCGCCTCGAGCTGGTAACACGACACCATGACCGAGAGTGACAATAATAATGCCACTGCCGCAATCGGCGAACCACCCAGCGCGCGATAGGATCGCGCCAACTCAGGCTCGCGCCGGCGAAGATTCATGAATGAGGCAAGAATCAGCATGTACGAGAACCCAATGAGGAATATGAATACCACCATGGCATCGTTGGGTGGAAACGCCGCGGTCGCCAATGCAATGACGCCGACCAAGTAGACGGCGGCTGCAGGCGCCTGACGAGCATTGACGGTGCCGAAAACCCGAGGCAGCAGAGCGGCCTGGGCGAGATGGTAGAACTGCCGTGAACCCGCATAGGCCAGCGAAAAGAACGTGCCGAGCAGCGCGACCAGTGCCCCGGCAGCGACTATGCGGATCATGAGCGCCGCCCCGGTGCGCCCCGGATTTGTGCTGATTGCCGCAAACAGCGGATCATCGACCGCGCCCAAGCGGTCGGCGCCGGCGGCGCCAGTGGCGATAAAAAGCACGCAGATGCCGATGACGAAGGCAACGCCTATGGCCGCTGCCAGCGCCTTCGGCATGTTGCTGGCCATGCCGCGCATTTCGGCGGCTGCGTGCGCAGACTGTTCGACCCCCAGAAATAGAAACAACGCAAAGGGGATGCAGCGCGCAGCGCCCGCAAGCCCATGCGGCAGGAGGCTGCGCGCGCCGTCGGA
>JAYTXS010000365.1:0-2456 GCA_043742845.1 Gammaproteobacteria bacterium | reverse complement strand
GTCAACGCGCCGTCGCGTGCCACATCCGTGCATAACACATGCTTTAGTTGCGAGCCCGTGAAATTCTGTACCGCGCTCCATAGCGACAGTTCGGATTGGCGCTGCCAGCCGTGGGTGGCGACATACGGCGTGCCGCCGTCATCCAGCCGCACATCGAAGGCCAGCACCACGCGCTCGGGACCGAAGTGATCGAGCCAGCTGCGTACCTGATCGATTTGCGTGACCGCCGCACTGCCTATCACCACGCGTGCCACGCCCGCATCCAGCATCTGGCTGACCGTCGCGGTGTTGCGCAAGCCGCCGCCCACCTGCAGTTTCACGAGCCGCTGCATGGCCAAGTGCACGATCGCGGGTCGATTGCCGAGACTGCCGTCCTTGGCGCCGTCGAGATCCACGACGTGCAGCCAGTCGGCGCCAATGGCGCGATACTTCTCGAGCAGGGAAGCGGGGCTTACCTCATAGCGGGTCTCGCAGCCGAAATCGCCGTGCAGCAGGCGCACGCAGCAGCCGGCTTTCAAATCAATGGCGGGAATGAGACGCACGTTAGTGACGCACGTTAGTGACGTACGTTAGTGACGTACGTTAGTGACGCACGTGAGTGACGCACAGTCAGTACGCAGGGTCAGTGGGGCGGCGGCGTTCAGTGGATCGCCAGAAAGTTTTGCAGCAGGCACGCGCCGACCGCGGCGGAACGTTCCGGGTGAAATTGCGCACCGTAAAAATTGCGCCACTGTACGCAGGCGCTGAAGGAGGCGCCGTAGTCGCTGCTCGCCACCGTGGCGGCGCCGATATCGAGCGCATAACTGTGTACGAAGTACGCGTAGTTACCGTCGGCCAGCCCCTCGAGCAAGGCGCAGGGGCGTTTGATGTCGAGGGTGTTCCATCCCATGTGGGGGACCGGCCGCGTGGCGGCCGGCGACAGATGTGTGGCGCGGCCCGGAATGATTCCAAGACAGGCAATCTCGCCTTCCTGTGACGCATCGAATAAAAGCTGCATACCCAAGCATATGCCGAGCACCGGCTGCAGCAGGGTCGGTATCAGGGTATCGAGCCCGCTCTGCTTCAGCCGCGACATGGCATCCGCGGCTGCGCCGACGCCGGGCAGAATGACGTGGCTCGCCGCCCGTATGGCGAAGGGGTCTGCGGATACGACAGATTCGACGCCGAGCCGCTGCATGGCGAACTGCAGCGAGGCGGTGTTGGCCCCGCCGCTGGCAACGATGACGACGCCGCTCAAGCTCACAGACTCCCCTTGGTACTCGGCAGCTCCGAGCCTTCGAACCGAATCGCTTGGCGCAGGCTGCGGCCCACGCCTTTGAAACAGGACTCCACCATATGATGCGCATTCTCGCCGCGCACGCTGATATGCAGTGCGGCGCCCAAAGTCTCGGCCAGCGAGCGGAAGAAATGCGGCACCAGCTCCGTGGGTAGTTCGCCGACCCGCTCCCGATCGAAGCGCCCCTGCCAAACGAAGAACGGCCGGCCCGAAAGGTCGAGCGCTACTTCGGCCTGTGCCTCATCCATGGCCAGCAAAAAACCATAGCGCGCAATGCCGCGCTTGTCGCCCAATGCCTCGCGCAGTGCACTCCCCAATGCCAGTGCGCAGTCCTCCACCGTGTGATGTTCGTCGATGTGCAAATCGCCGCTGCATTTGAGGTCGAGTGCGAATCCTCCATGTTTGGCGATCTGCTCCAACATATGATCGAAAAACCCCAAGCCTGTGGCGATGCTGCTCGGACCCTCACGCGACAAATCCAGATCGATGTGAATGTCCGTTTCCTTGGTCACGCGATGCACTTGCGCGCGGCGCGCCTGGCCCAAGATGCGCACGGCGATGTGGGGCCAAGTTTCATGCGGATCGCCCTGCAACTGCACTTGGAGTCCCGATACGCCCAGGTTGGCCGCTAACTCCATATCGGTTTCGCGATCGCCGATCATGTAGCTGCGCGTCTTGTCGATGCTCTGGGCCGCCAGGAATTGCTCCACCATGCCGAGGCTGGGCTTGCGGCAGCCGCAGTTCTCGCGCTTAAAATGCGGACAGATGAACACTGCTTCGAATTCGATGCCTTGCGAGGCGAACAGTTCCAGGATGAACTGATGCGCCAATTCGAATTTCTCCCGGGGGAAGGTGCCGGTGCCCAGGCCATCTTGATTGGTGACCATGACGAAGCCAAAGCCGGCCGCCTTCAAGGACAGCAACGCAGGGACAACGCCGGGCATGAGCCGTACCTTCTGTAGGCTGTCTATTTGTTCGTCGGCGGTCTCTTCGTTCAACGTGCCATCACGATCCAGGAAAAGTATTCGTCGGCCGCTCATATTCGCCTCACACAGTGAATCAGCACATCATTCTGCTCGCGTGACCCCACCGACACGCGCAGCGAACGCGGCAGCGCCGGATAGGCGCGCAGGTCACGCACGATCAGTCCGCCCGCCAGCGTGTTGCTCATGAAGCGCTC
>JAYTXS010000364.1:0-3115 GCA_043742845.1 Gammaproteobacteria bacterium | reverse complement strand
AGTTTATGGTTGGGGTCTGGACAGCGCGGAGGATTGCGATGCGGCGCGTACGAATACGCCGAATGAAAGCCCCGCTGATCATCGCGCGGCCAGTTCGCTATTGATTGCTGCGGCACGAGGAACCCGCCATGCCTTCAAATGTCGTGGTTACGAGGTTTGGACACCGCTCTTTGAGTCATTACCTGTAGGCGATCAATCGTGAATGAGACTGGCGTATTCAGACTGCCGTCACTTCACGGCTGATCTGCGGCGTCTGCGTTCTGCGAACGAGCTGCCCCTTCGCCAGTTCGTAGACCACGTCGCAATGCCGTAGGGCGGCAAGCCGGTGTGCCACCAGTAAAATAGTGCGGCCGTCGCGATGGGCCGCCAGCATGTCGACAATATCGCGCTCGGCGGCATTATCCAGCGCACTAGTGGGCTCGTCCAAGATCAGGACAGGCGCGTCGCGGTATAAGGCACGAGCAATGCCGAGTCGCTGCCGCTGCCCGCCGCTCAAACGCGCGCCGCTTTCACCCAGTACTTGGTCATAGCCCTTCGGCAGAGAATCGACGCACTCCTCGAGTTGCGCTAATTGCACGGCTGCGCGCACGCGGTCGAAATCGATTCGAGCAGCAGGCACTCCCAGTGCGATATTTTCTGCCAAAGAGCAATCGCAAATAAAGATCTGCTGCGGGACATAGGCGATACGGGACTGCCACGCCACTCGGTTGCCCTCGTCGAGAAGAATACCGTCAATTTCGATATGCCCCGACTGCGCAACGAGCAGTCCGCTCAGCAGATCGATGAGAGTCGTCTTGCCCGATCCATTCGCGCCGACCAGGCCGATGAAGGCACCGGCCGGAATATCGAGCGTCATATCCGCGACAGCCGGTATGCTGGCCGCGGCAGGATAATAAGAAATGCCGCTCAGTGAGATATTGGGTGCCGATCGCCCGGCCCATGGATCTCCATTTTGTGTGGGCCCGCTCGCGGCGGCGCGGGTTCGGGCCCGCCGTAGATCAGCCGCTATATTCTCAAGCGCGTGTTGATCGGTTCGAATGCGTACCACGGCGCTAAACACCTGTTGTAAGGCCGGCAGCAGGCGATAGACGGCAAATGCCATGAAGCTGAGCTGGGCGATCCATGGCGCATCGGCGCTGGAGTTGACGCTGGAGTAGAGGGCCACTCCTACGAGGACTGATACGGTGATGCACTCAAGCAAATACCTTGGAATCTGTGAGATCGAAAGGGTGCTGACCACGGTCGCCGAGATCGACTCGCAGCAGCACGCGAAGCGAGTAACGAATGAGTTCTGCGCCTGCAGGAGGATGATCTCCTTGATTGCCCCGAAGCTCTCGCCGACGATCTTTGTCCTTTCGACGTACTCGCGGCTCTCGATTCCGCCGTTGCGCCGCAATTTGCTGCGTGCAATCGCGTACGCGACGGTATAGCTCATGCCGAGGCCACCAATGGCAATGATCGCCACGAGCGGGTTGAAAAAAATAATGGACCCGACGATGAATACGATGGAAACGAGATTCGTTACGAGGATGAGTCCATAGCGCAGGATCCCCGCTGTGACCCGGCCCGCTTCATGCAGGACATTGATCGTCAGCAGCGAACTAGGGGTGTTGGCGTGGAAACCGTAGTCACGATGCAGATATTCGTCGAACAACGCCACATTCAATGCATTGCCCACCCGGTAGGCGAAGCGGTCTATGGCGAGCGTCCCCATAAGATTGATTAGGTTCGCGAGTATCACCCCGGCTGCGAATGCAATACCGAGTGCGGTCACGAATGCATGCTCATCTGTTAGATGAGCATGTTCATGGACGAGCCAAAGCAGGGGATGTCGCGAGATCGCCTGCGGATCGGCCATTGCGGTCAAAAAGGGCAGCACCGACGCGATGCCACCCACCGTAGACAGTGCCATGAGTACGGAGAGCGCCTGCAGCGCCGCGAACCGCCGTTGTTGGCGCCGGTCGAGCAATTGCCACATCGATAGCAGAAGGGTCATGCGATCTTTCAGCCGTTGAACGTGGGCAGCACCACTGAGACTGTCGGGACGCCGCCGTGCCGTGGCACGTGCTGAACAGGCTCACGCATGGGCACACGGTGCCAATAACTCTTGATAGGCCGCCACGAGCTGTCCGCCGATTGCGTCGAAGTTCAGTGCTTTGTCGAACTGCGTCAGCGCCGCGGCCCGTGCAAGTGCCTTGGGCTGGGCCGCGACCGTGATCAATGCCCGCGTGAGCGACTCTGCGTTACCGCAGGTCCACAACGCCCCCGCCGCTCCTGCGCCGGTGAGGCTGCGGAAAGACGCGATATCCGTGACCACGGGAGGCAAACCGCAGGCTAGCGCCTCGATCAAGGAGTAGCCGCTGCCCTCGCGGTGGCTGCCTAGAACGAAGAGGTCTGCGGCGCGCATCAATTGTTCAATCTGTGTGTGCGAGGCCCATCCCAGCAGGTTCACCCGGTCGCGCAGCCGTTCATCGTTCGCGATGCGTTCTTGTACCGCCGACATCAACGGTGCCGCGCCAAAGCAGCACCACAACTGCAAATTCGGCAACACGCGCACGGCGTCACTGACGCCGTCCAATACGGTGAGCGGATCTTTATTGTCGTTCAAATGCCCCACCCACAACAGGGCGGGATCTCCGCCCAGACCCGTAACGGCGCGCGCCTGACCCTGATCTCCCGGTGAAAAGCGACTCGATGCTTCGGCGATTTCGAATAGCCTGGTATGGGGCGAAATTAAGCCGGCGTCGATGAATGGTTGCGCCTGCTGCAGGGAACAGAACGCGACGCCGGCTGCCGCCGACATTGCGCGACGGTGCGTTCGCCTGCGCCAGAATCGCGGTACGGGGTTCGCGTGATCTTGCAGCAAAATCGGTGTTGCGGGAGCCAGTGCCCGCAGTCTGATCACCTCGTTGGGAAAGCTCAACCCGTTGACATGGAAAACATCGGCCTGAAGTTCGCTCATTAATTGCGAAAAGTCGCTCTGCGCGGCAATTGTGGATTGGCCGGCCGTCGGCGCCAGAAAGTGATAGGTCACGCCCTCCGAGGTCAGCATGGTTGTTTCATTGCAGGCTTGGACAACCGTTACGCGCGGCCCGCGGCGGCGGACCATTTCGGC
>JAYTXS010000363.1:0-8223 GCA_043742845.1 Gammaproteobacteria bacterium | reverse complement strand
GACCGGAGAGCGGAGCCGCCCACGAGCGGTTAGGCCGCAACCTGCGGCAGCCACCCTATGTTGTCGGTCGTTCTACCGGGCGAATGCCGTGTGGTGAAGGTTAGCGACAACTGCATCCTCGTCGGCTGCGTTCTACGATCCGGGTATTGTTCGGCCGACTGGCGCTAGTCAGGTCCAGCGCTTGGTACGGAAGACAGTTTGCGAATAGCTATATTGGGCCACGCGGCGAAAATGCCGTCAATCTCTGTATAGGGTCAGTTTTGCTATAAATGGTGCGCGGGGTGGCGGTGCTTGCCGGCATTGGATTGACGGCGCGCAAAAAAAACTCCGCCGGCGCGGTCGTGCCGCAATTGTCCGCGATTGGATATCAGGTGCTGTTTTTGAGCACTGATCAGCCCAAGCTTCTCTACTCGAGTCTCAAGGAGAGACGTGTCTGCCCTAAACGACAATAGCCATTGTATTTGGGCCTACCGCAGAATAGAAAGATGATTGATCCTCGCTATCGATTTTTCTTGGTAGTGCTGGCTGCGAATTTGATTTGCGCGACCGCTGCGCGCGCCGGCCTCGGTGATGGCACGCAGGGCGTGGTTGCCGATGCGAAGATCTTGCACGGAGTCGTACATGCCGTGTCGTACCCGCTATTCGATATTCATGAGATCAACGCCGCAAGCGGTCTGCGCGTGCGCGAATACGCCAATCGAGACGGCATCGTCTTTGCGGTGACCTGGGCGGGTGCGGTGCAGCCCGATCTACAGCAGCTGCTGCAGGGGAGCTTTGCCGAATACTACCAGCTTCGCTCGGCACTCACGCGGCCGGGCCTGCAGCGCGTGCTGCGCATTGTTGCTGCGGATCTCGTGGTGGAAACCAGCGGACATTTACGAGCCTACAGCGGCCGCGCCTATCTTCCCGCTTTTATCCCGGCCGGCGCGTCCGTGGCCGATTTGCGCTGAACCAGACAAGAGGATACGCATGCGCTCAGTCTCGGCAGTTCTCCATCTTGCCTGGTTGGTGCTCCTCAGTGCCTGCATCGGCAATAACAATGCCGCCAACAATAACAATGCAGCGCCGCCGGTCGTCAACACCATGACGGTAACCGTTGACGGCGGGCCGGCAGGGGCCAGCGGCCAAAGCAACCACGCCTACGTGACGGTCAAGGTGTGCGTCCCGGGCAGCCAGACCCAGTGCGCGAACATTGACCATGTGCTGCTCGATACGGGTTCCTGGGGACTGCGTCTGGTGAGCTCAGTGCTCGCTGCAAGCGCCATCGTGCTGAACGCGGAACGCGATGCGCAAAATCAGGCAATCGAAGAGTGCGTCACCTTCGGCGGAGGCCAAACCTGGGGGCCGGTGGCGTTGGCTGATGTCTATATGGCAGGGGAAAGCGCTGCCAAGCTGCCGCTGCAGATCATGGATGACAATTCGTCCGCAGCGGCGGCACCCGCCGGCTGCGGCACAAACGGTACATTGATCAATGGCGTTTCCGGCTTCGGTGCCAACGGCGTGCTTGGCGTCGGCGTATTCGCGCAGGATTGCGGTGCCGCATGCGTCAACGCTGCCACGCCGCTGCCAGTCTATTTCGGATGCAACGCGGCCGGTGCGTGCACTGCTGAGAATATGGCGCTGAACGCTCAAGTGACGAATCCCGTGGCGATGTTCACCGCTGACAACAATGGCATCGTCGTCGACTTGCCCAATCTTGTGAACGCCAACGGCGACGCGACCGTTACTGGCGAGCTGATATTTGGGATTGCGACTCAATCGGACAATGCGCTGCCGCTGACAGGACTGTCGATCATGGCCGCGGACGCCAACGGAGATTTTACGGCTACTTACAACGGGAATACGGTCGTGTTGCCGGCGATGATCGATTCGGGAATGGACTCCTATGCCTTTGATGATCAGACCATCGCGGTATGCGTGAGTGGGGCGTTCGTCGGCTATTACTGTCCGGCGGTAAGTCCGTTCGCCGTATTTGCCGTCAATACAGGTGCCGGCGGCAATGGCGCGGTCAATACTGTCCAATTTGCGATAGCCGATCCGAATTCGTTCGTCGCCAACGCATCCGCGTTTTCGGAACTTGGCGGTGGCCGCGGCTCGAGTAGATTTACCTGGGGAATGCCGTTCTTTTACGGACGTAAGATTTACGTGGCGATCGACCAGCGCGCCGCCGGCGGCGTGACCGGGCCTTATTACGCGTACTAGCCAACGTCAGGCTTTCGCCAATTCCGCCGCTATTGTGGCGAATCCTCGCTGATTGGCCACATCGGCGGCCGAAATGCCCACGCCATTGCGCAGAGAGGTGTTTGCGCCAGCTGAAATCAAAAGCTGACAGATCTTCTGGTAGCCGCCGCGGCTCGCGGCGATCAGCGCGGTGTCACCCACTTTGTTCTGGATGTTCAAATCCGGTGCGCGTGACAGCAACGCCTGCACGACCTCGGTGTGTCCTAGGGCCGCCGCCAGCATCAGCGGCGTGTCGCCCATATCATCATGCGCGTTGACGGGCGCACCGCCCGCCAGCAGGGCAACGAGCACAGCGGGGTTGGTCTGGCGAGCGGCCGCGTGCAAGATTCCGGCGCCTCGAGTATCGACCAGCGTGACGCTGGCTCTCGCGCCACGCAGCAGGGCCACTATTTCTGCTGAGCCTGAAGCGGCTGCGTACCAAAGCGCTGTGCGCCGTTCGTGATCCTCGGCGTCGACTGTGGCATGGCGGTCCATCAAGACTTGCACTAGGGCCACCTGGCCGCTGGCGCCCGCCAGCATTAGTGCGGTTCGGCCTCCAGTATCCCGGGCATCGGTATCGGCGCCTGCGCCGAGGAGTGCCTTGGCGGCGGCCGCCTGCTTCGAGCCCAGCGCTACTAGCAGCGGCGTCTGCTCGGACGCGAGGTGGGTATCGGGAGGGACGCCACCGCCGAGCAGGGCTTTGATCACCTCGACATCGTTGCGGGTGGCCGCAAGCCACAGTGCGCTGTGACCGGAATGCGCGACGGCGGTTGCGTCGGTGCCGCGCGCAAGAAGCAACGAAATGCTCTGCATCGCACGCGCATCGGCGGCGACCTGCAGTAGCGAATCGCCCTGCGGAAGCCGCAGATTCGCGCTGCCTCCGGCAGCAAGTAACTGAGTTACGTCGCTGGTGTCGTTCCGAGAAACGGCCAGCGCCAGCGGCGGCCAGCCGCGATAGATTTCCCCCGGATGCGCGGGATCGACCTTTGCCGACTGGCGCGTCGGATCGACGGTAATCCGATTGCTGCGCAGCCCAAGCTCGCGCAGCTGTGCGGCGGCTTCATCCGCACCGGTGATGCGCGCGACGTCGAGCGCGTTATATCCGCGGCTGTCGCGCGCCTCGAGCTGGGCCCCGGCATGATTCAGCACTACGACGGCCGCGGCGCGATTGGTTCGGGCCGCGTAAAACAATGCCGTGCGCCGCTGCGCATCCAACGCCTGCGGATCGGCGCCATGCAGCAGGAGAACCTGCATCACGGTTGGGTCGGCCTGTTCGGCCGACACCATCAGCGCTGTCACTCCGCCCGCATCGACGGCTCGAATGTCGGCGCCCAATTCCAGCAGCGCAATCGCTGCGCCGGCGGCGCCCGCAGCGGCGGCATGCGACAGGGTGGGTCGTCCAAATTCGTCCCGAATGGTGGCGCTTGCCGGTCCTAAGCGACGCAACTCCCGCGCGTCATTCTTGCGCACGCGATCGATTACCCATGCGGTCAGCAAGGACGGATCCGAGGCACCGACCGATTGGCGATCGAGCAAAGGCCGGCCTGACTTGAGTGCCTCGGCCGCCCGGTGGTAGCCCAACTGAGCTGAGCGTTCCAGCCACCGTCGACCTGCATCCGGGGCCGCGCCCGGTGCGCGTGTCAGCTCGCTGGCCATCACATAACCGGCTTCGGCATTGCCGAGCTCGGCTGCCGACTGAATGAGATCGTGGCCGCGCGCGGAGTCGGGTGGCACTCCGACCCCGTTCAAATACATGAGTCCGAGCAGGTACTCGGCGTCTGCATTGCCTGAATGATCCGCAGCATTCAGCAGTGCGATGGCCCTGTCGAACTGCAGGGTACGAAGCGCCGCGCGCGCCGGTTCCAGAGGATCCTTCGGAGCAACCAGCGGCCTAGCCGGCGCGGCGGCCCAAGAATGGGCGCTGACGCAGCAGATGATTGCGAAAATGACTTGCCTGGGGCAGGGACGAATCATGCGGTGCCGTACTTGGACTGGACTTGGATGCCGATCGATTTCAAAAAATCATTCGGCAGGATACCGCCGGCGCTAACGATTACCGTGTCGTTGGCGAGGCTCAGCTTTGTGCCGGCATGCTCGAGCACAACCTCGCCCGGCCGAATCTCAAGGATCTCAGATTTTAGCAGCAGCTTTAGCTGGCCTTTGGCGGTCGCGGCGTCGACGCGCTGGCGGTTGCGCAGCTTGGCGCGCTGAAACGCGTCGCCGCGGTAAGACAGCGTGACCGCGCCACCGCCCAACTCAGCAATGCTGGCCGCGGCTTCGAGCGCGCTGTCGCCGCCGCCGACCACGATCACTCGCTGGCCCTTGTATTGCTGGGGATCGATCAGCCGATAGACCACCTTCGGAAGTTCTTCGCCGGGGACGCCGAGCTTGCGCGGCGTGCCGCGCCGTCCTATCGCCAGCAGCACCGCGCCGGCGGCATATTGCCGCGAGCCGGTGCGGACATGGAATACGCCGTCCTTGCGTTGCATGGCCTCGACGCGTTCATGGTAAGCAATCTTCAAACCTGAACATGCACGAGTCCAAAACTCGAGCAGCTCTTCCTTGGTGGTATTTCGAAAATGTACCTTGCCCACGAGGGGCAACTCCACAGGTGCGGTCATCACCAGCTTGCCCCGTGGATACTGAAACACCGCGCCGCCGAGGCTGTCCTGCTCCAGGGTCTGATAGCTTAGGCCGAGTTTCTTGGCCGCCAGCGTGGCGGCGAGACCCGCAGGGCCCGCGCCGACGATCAGTACGTCAAGCACGCCCGGCCGCGGCACTCTGGTCTTGGCAATGGATTCGAGCGCTTGGCGACCTTGAGTCAGGGCGTTTTTTATGAGCCCCATGCCGCCGAGTTCGCCCGCGACATAGATGCCGGAGACGTTTGACTCGAAGTTCGGCTTGAGCACCGGGATATCCAGACCGCGCCGCTCGGTGCCGAATACCAGGGTAATCGCATCGAAGGGGCACACGGTCTTGCAGGCACCATGGCCGATGCAGTCCGTAGGTCCGATCAACACGGCTTTGCCGTCGATGAGGCCTAGTACATCGTGGTGCGGGGTTTCGGGGCAGGCCTTAACGCATGCTCCACAACCCAAACATTTGACCGGATCGATAAGCGGGTGCAGCGATGCCGGTTCCGTCATGCCCGACGCCACGCTGTCCTGCAGCGTTTGCAGGTGTCTGGAGTGAATTCTTCTTTGGTGATGGAAATAGTACGCGGTGACGGCCAGCAGGGGCATCGCGTAAATGACCAGCCACCATACATCCATTGGGGGGAGCTCAACTGGCTTTAGGCATCAGGCAACACAGACCAAGGCTATGAAGTTCACACTAAAGGCTATGAAGTCAAGATTCAGTGAGTTTGATCTCATTTTGTACTGCATGAAAGTGTCGGCTTTTGCACACATCGTGGCGCCGGAACCATAGAGGATTACAATTCTTAAGCGATTTTTGCAATACAAAGTATGCGGTTTGCGAACGCTATATTTCGTGTGGGATGCCTTGAAAAGGACGTTATCGTTATGCCCGTAGTTTGGTTTGCGATCGGCACTGTATCGACGATTGCGGCCATCGTCGTCATCTATCCCTGGCTGCGCAACGTAAGGCGATTGCCATCCTTGCTGGGGCACCGCGCGAGCGCGCCGCTCGCAGCCGTGCTGTTAGCTGCGTGCATGCTGGCCGCATACCACTGGTCGGGAAATTCGCGATCGCCTGCGCCGGCTGTGACAGCTCAGGCGGGCGGATTCACTAGCGCGGCCAAAACTTTTGCCGATGCCACCGGCGAATCAGCCGCCTCGGCGAGCAGCGCGCCACAAGCCGCAAGTTCAATGGAAAGTGCGGTTGCGAGTTTGGAAGAGCGGCTGGCTAAGGGAGGTGGCACCGCAGGTGACTGGGAGCTGTTGGCGAAGTCATTCGAGTTCATGGGGAGACCCACAGAGGCTGCCGCGGCGCGCGTGCACCAACTGCCGGACGCTACGGGCGGCAAGGGCGCCGCCGTTCGCAGCGAGGGCGCCGCCGTTCGCGGTGAGGTGACGATTGCGCCCGCCTTGTCCGCGAAGGCTGCCGCCGGCGACGCGCTGTTCATCATCGCGAAATCGATCAATTCACCCGGGCCTCCGCTGGCGGTGGTTCGGAGCGCGGTGGGCGCGTGGCCGGTGAAATTCGTGCTAAGTGATTCGCAGTCGATGCTCCCGGGGCGAAATCTGTCGAGCGCCGGACGGGTCGTCGTCGAGGCACGCATTTCCCTGCAAGGGCAGCCGCTGCCGGCCAGCGGGGACCTGCAGGGCGCGAGCGTCGAGATCGATCCAAGGGACGGGCGGCCGCTGAAAATTCTCATCGATGGCGTTGTCCCGTGAACACCATCGCGGTCCCGACAGTTCAAACCAGCAAGCCTGCGCGGCTGCATTGGCCGCTGGTGTGGACGCTGGCGGTGGCCGCGCTGCTGTTCTGGGGACGCCATGCGCATCTCGAGCGCTACATCACGCCGCAACGCGGCCTCGGCTACTGGCTGGGCATCATAGGTGGCTCGTGCATGCTGCTGCTGTTGATTTATTCGGCACGCAAGCGTTATGCGTGGTTGCGCTGGATGGGTGGAATTCCGGCATGGTTTGAATTCCACATGGTCATGGGGGTGGTCGGCCCGGTTCTCATTCTGTTTCACTCGAATTTCAAGCTGGGCGCGACCAATAGTAACGTTGCGCTGTTCAGCATGCTGCTGGTCGCCGGCAGCGGAGTAGTCGGCCGCTACATCTACACGCGCTTGCACGCGCGTCTCGACGACCATGAGGACACGCTCGATGCGCTGAAGAAAGTGGGCGAGCGGCTGCGCAAGCAGGCCGGTTCAACCGCGTTGCTGCCCGGCGTTCTGGCAGTAATCGAGCAGGTGGAACAGCGCTTGATCGTACTTCCCAACCGCTCTCATGGCCGATTCCTGCTGATTTTCACCGGTGCCTTTCGCATGGCCAGGGCACGGTACGTTGTACGTGCGGAGATCAGGCGCGCAGTACATCTGGCGCAGCGAGCCCATTCGCAGGCGCTGGCGCAGCACGCACCGCGCATCGGCGAACTCGCTCGGCGCTATGCGTATCGACGCTTGGATGCGGCACGGCGGATGACTGAGTTCCAGACGTATGCGCGGCTCTTCTCATTTTGGCATGTGCTGCACATTCCGCTGTTCTTCATGCTGCTGTTCGCAGGTATCGCCCATGTCGTTGCGATCAACGTGTACTGATCCGCGATCATGCGTGGCTACCGCAGAGCGCAAGCGATAGGGAAGTTATTGGCGGTGGCCATACTCTGCACGACAGCATCCGGCGCATACGCGGCATCGGTTGAAACGTTGCTGATGCCGGGTAAGGTGAGCCAAGCGCATGTGAAGCAAGAAGAAAAATGCGCCAACTGCCACGACCGTTCGAATGCGCGCACACAATCCGCATTGTGCGTGGACTGCCACAAGGACGTTGCCGACGACATGCGCGATCATAAGGGGTATCACGGCCGTATGACCAATGCGGGCGTCGGCGAGTGCCGCGCTTGCCATTCAGAACACAAGGGTCGCTCCGCCGACATCGTGCAGTTCAGCAGTGCGCAGTTCGATCATCATTTCACCGACTTCGCGCTGCAAGGCGCGCACGCGCCCTTGGATTGCGACAGTTGCCACAAGAAGGCCGAGAAGTGGCGCAAGGTCATCGCGACCTGCAACGGCTGCCACAAGGCGGATGACGTTCACGCGGCGCAGTTGACGCAATCCTGCGGTGAGTGCCATGACTCCGCGACCTGGAGCGGCGGTAAGTTCGATCACGACAAGACGCAATTCAAGCTGACGGGAGCCCACGACAACGTCGCCTGCAACGGATGTCACATCGGCGGCCACTACAAGCCGACCCCGAAGAGCTGCGTCGGTTGCCATGCGACCGACGATGAGCACCGCGGATCGCGCGGCGAGGATTGCGCGAAATGCCATGTGACCAAAGAGTGGAAAACCGCGAAGTATGATCATCT
>JAYTXS010000362.1:0-2334 GCA_043742845.1 Gammaproteobacteria bacterium | reverse complement strand
GTCGGGCCGCGATGGAAGGCAGAGCATATGGCGATCATGTTGACGGATTCCGCGGCTAATCGGGTTCGATCTCACTTGGCGCAGCGCGGAACGGGTCTGGGCCTGCGCGTCGGCATCAAGAAAACCGGCTGCTCTGGATTCGCGTATGTCGTGAATTATGCTGATGAAATTCTTCCTGAGGACGCGGTTTTCGAGGCGCAGGGTGTGAAAGTGGTGGTTGACCCATTGAGCTTGCCGTTGATCGACGGGACCGTCGTCGATTTCGTGAAACAGGGTCTGAACGAGGCCTTCAAGTTTCAAAACCCCAAGGCCAAGGGCGAATGCGGCTGTGGCGAGAGTTTCAATGTCTAGGCGCTGAGGCGCCGCCGCGCGGCATGCGGTCAGACTCGGTTTTTCCAAGTAATACAGGCACTTCGGGGGCCATCCTGATTGCTTGAGCGGGCCCGCTCCAGTACACTTCGCGGTCCTTAAATTCACCCGAGGTCATCATGCCAATCGAGCGTACCCTGTCTATCGTCAAGCCGGACGGCGTAGGCCGTAACCTCATCGGTGACGTCTATGGTCGTTTCGAGAAGGCGGGCTTGCGGGTGGTGGCGGCGCGCATGATGCAGCTCTCGACGGCGGAAGCCGAGGGATTCTATTCGGTGCACCGCGAGCGGCCGTTCTTCAAGGATCTGGTGCGATTCATGACATCCGGCCCGGTGATGGTGCAGGTACTCGAGGGCGAGGGCGCGATCGCGAAGAATCGCGAAGTCATGGGCGCCACCGATCCGAAGAAAGCCGCCAAGGGCACGATTCGTGCCGATCTTGCGACCAGCATCGACGAGAACATCGTTCATGGCTCCGACGCACCAGAGACGGCGGCGCGCGAAATCGGCTACTTTTTTCGCGAAATTGAGCTTTGCCCGCGTACGCGCTAGCGTAGGGCGCGGCACAAGGAGATTTTCTTGGAGGCGGGGGAACGCGTAAATTTACTTGGGCTTCCGCGCCTGGAACTCGAGGCGTTCGTCGCGTCGCGTCTCGGCGCCAAGCCGTTTCGCGCCCGCCAGCTCATGAAGTGGATCTACCGGCGGGGTGCGGCGGATTTCGCGGCGATGAGCGATCTGGCGCGCGACTTTCGTGCGCAGCTCGGAGAGGTCGCGAGAATCACGGTTCCGGAGATCGTATCCGAGCAGGTATCGAATGACGGCACGCGTAAATGGCTGCTGCGCATGGATGCGGTGCAAGGGATAGAAACCGTATACATACCCGAGCCGGACCGCGGCACGCTGTGCATCTCGAGCCAAGTGGGATGCGCCATGGATTGTTCCTTTTGCTCCACTGCTCAGCAGGGATTCAACCGCAACTTGAGCGTCGCCGAGATCGTCGGCCAGGTGTGGTTGGCGCATCGCGAATTGGCAGAGTCGCGGCCCGGTCATGGCGACGGCCGCAGCGGCGACGCCCGCGCCAACATCACCAATATCGTGTTCATGGGCATGGGCGAGCCGCTTGCCAATTATCGCAACGTAGTCCCCGCGATGCGGGTATTTCTCGACGACTTGGGTTACGACTTGTCGCGGCGCCGGGTGACATTGAGCACCTCGGGACTTGTTCCGCAAATTTATAAGTTGGCGCAGGAATGCAACGTTGCGCTCGCGGTGTCGCTGCACGCTCCGAACGATGAGTTGCGCAACCAACTCGTACCCATCAACCGCAAGCATCCCATCGATGAATTGCTCGCGGCCTGCTGGCATTACATTGATATGCAGAACGGCCGCAGCGTTACTTTCGAATACGTCATGCTCGACGGCATCAATGACAAACCCGAACACGCGCGCCAGCTCGCCCGGCTGCTCAAGGGGCGGCCTGCCAAGCTCAATCTGATCCCTTTCAATGGTTTTCCCGGCACCCGCTACCGGCGCTCGAGCGCGGCGGCCATCGTGAGATTTCGCGACATTCTCAACGAGCACGGCGTGATCGCGACGATTCGCAGGACGCGCGGCGACGACATCGACGCCGCATGCGGCCAATTGGCCGGACGCGTTACCGATCGCACACTGGTGCGGCTGGGCACGAAACTGACTCCCATGACACGCACCGCGATGGAGATCCAATGAAGTCGGGTACGGCGAAGAGGCTTGCACTGGGTCTGATCTGCTGCCTGGCGGCGTGCGGACAAGACAAGGGCTTCAAGAAATCGTCGCCTGCAGTGGCGGCCTCGACCAATATGCAGCTTGCGATCGAGTATTTAAGGCTCGGCGAGATGATCAAGTCGCGCGATACCATCGAGCGTGCGCTCAGCCAGGCTCCCGGAAATCCGGATGTGCAGATGACCGCCGGCCTGATCTACGAACG
>JAYTXS010000361.1:0-6779 GCA_043742845.1 Gammaproteobacteria bacterium | reverse complement strand
CTGTCCGCGGCATTGCAGCCGCTGGCAGAGCCGGCGGGCGATACCTCTACCACCATCATCGCGGCGGTGGACCCCTGGCGCCAGCCGCAGATCGCCGGCTACCGTCTGGTGAAAACCATTGCGGAATCACCCACGGCCGCTGTGTATCTGGCCCACAACAATGCCTTGGCGCAGCCGGTCGCACTCAAGGTTCACGCGCTCAAAGGACGATACGAGGTCACCGACGCAGATCGCAAACGCTTCACCAAGGAATGCCAAATTCTGTCGGCGCTAAATCATCGCTCGATTGCCGATGTGCTGGACTACGGCATCACCGATGACTGCCTGTACCTGGCCCTGGAATATTTCCCGTGCGGCAGCTTGCGCGACCGCCTGAAGAACCCGGTGAGCGAGGCCGATGCGGTCAACTACGCGCGGCAGATTGGCGAGGCGCTCGTAGTGCTGCACGCCGCAAAGGTCGTGCATCGTGATCTCAAGCCCTCGAATTTGATGTTGACCGACGACAATCGCGTGATCCTGATCGACTTCGGCTCGGCGTCCATGCGGCACGCGGCCAGCGACCTGTCTAGGTCCGATCTATGCACGGGAACGCCTTACTATGTGTGCCCGGAACAAATCGACAACGATGATCCGGACGCGCGGGGCGACCTCTACAGTCTGGGTGTCGTGCTGTACGAAATGCTGGTGGGGAGTTTGCCCTTTGTGGGCATCAACTTAGCCGAGATTTTCGCAGCTCATCGATCGGGCATGGTGCCGCGCCTGCCGCAGCGCGTCTTGCGCTATCAACCAATCATCGATCGTCTGTTAGCCAAGAGCCCCGCCGATCGCTACCCCTCGGCGGCACTATTTCTCGAGGATTTGAGCGCAGTGAGCGCGCCTATTCGAACATCCGTGGACGGAGTCAGCCATATGGGAGTGCCT
This sequence comes from Gammaproteobacteria bacterium, assembly GCA_043742845.1. Classification (GTDB taxonomy): domain Bacteria; phylum Pseudomonadota; class Gammaproteobacteria; order Steroidobacterales; family Steroidobacteraceae; genus Bog-1198. The sequence continues at coordinate 5,858 of JAYTXS010000361.1, read as the reverse complement.
AATTAATGAATTCTCGTCTAGCCGGCCTCATGAAGCCGATTCTGACACCGGTCGGCTTGCTGGTGCTGGTGGTCATTCTCGGTTTGAGCTTCGTCGCCATCGTCCTCGTGCCGGGATTCGAGCTCGCCAGCGAAGTCGCGGAGACTTCGACGGCACTGAAGTTGCTGGGTGAGCAACAGCGTCATCCATCCCTCATCCGTGCCTCGCTTGAATCCATGCGTGACCGCTTAGGGGCCCGGGGTTACATTGAAGAATCCTTGGACCAGTTGCGAGCCTCGAACAGTCAACTCGATCGGGGCCTGCATGAGATGACCGTGGAGCGGCCGATGAATTGGTTCGCCTTGACGACCGCCACCGGAGCAGCAGGCGCACCCATCGCCGGCAAGCATGCTGCCCGGCTGCTCGACGCTTGGGCAAGAGAGCTGGTGGTGCTGAAGCCGGTGCTGGCTTATCACGGCGTTCCGTACCGGGACAATGAGTCCAGCGGTACCAATCTAAACGAAAGCGGACGTGATTTGGAGCGTGACCTCAATGCGGCGCTGCGCGCCAGCCGTCACGTCCTGCCGCAGCTGGACACGGAATTCACGGCTATCGCGAACGAACTGCAATCCACCAATGTGCGTTCGGCGACCCAGCTGCGCTTGGTGATGATATCGGGCTTGGTGATCGCGCTCGCTCTCGTGGTGCTGGTGACCGTATTGCTCAACGCTCGGCAACGGCAGGAAAGCAGCCTGCGTCAGGCGCGGCAGCAGACCGCGGACATATTGCGTACGGTCAAGGATGGTCTATTCCTGCTTGACCTGAATTCGGTGATCGGCTCGGCCTATTCCGGCGCCTTGGAGACTCTGTTCCAGCGCAAGGACTTTGCCGGCCTCGCCTTCGAGGACTTGCTGAAAAGCATCGTATCGGAGCGCACTTTGGCGACGGCGCTGAAGTTCGTCAAAATTCTCTGGGCCGAACGAACCAATGAAAAACTTGTCAAGTCCATCAATCCCTTAGGGGAGGTGGAGGTGCATCTCGATGCAGGCAACGGCAAATTCGACACCCGCTACCTGCAATTCGATTTTCACCGAGTGCGGGTCGACGGCGAGATGACTCATGTGTTGGTGTCCGTTTCCGACGTGACCGCGCGGGTGGATCTGGGTAACGAGCTGCAAGCCTCGCAAAGCAAGGCCCAGGGACAGGTCGATACCTTGCTGGGCATTCTGCACATCGATCCAGCACAGCTCAGCTCCTTCCTAGGTGACTCCAACGCGGCCATGAAAATGATCAATGCCGTGCTGCGCGAGCCGGCGCGGGAGGAAGGCGTGTTCCGCAAGAAGCTCGACACTCTGTTCCGGCAAGTACACTCGGTCAAGGGCGAGGCGGCCGCCTTGGGCCTGTCGTCCATCGAGAGCCGCGCGCATGCCTTCGAGGATGACTTGAAGTCACTGAAGGAGAAGCCGGCCCTATCGGGGAATGACTTCCTGCCGCTGGTCATCAAGCTCGACGATCTGTTGACTCATCTGCAATCCGTCAGCGACTTGGTGTCGCGCCTGTCGCGGCTGCACGTTGCGCAACCCGAGGAGGTCCACACGACTACCGCAGTGCTGGAAGAGGAGAAGCAAAAGCAGCCAGAGGGCAGGGCTGACAGCGGAGTCGCGGCGACCTTGCAGCAACTGGCTGCGCGGGTGGCTCGCGAGAACAACAAGGAGGCGAGTCTGAAGTGCGCGGGCTTCGAATTGGTGCCCGAAGACTATCGGCGCACCGTCAAAGACATCGGTGTTCAGGCCGTACGCAATGCCATCGTGCATGGCATTGAAGCGCCCGCCGACCGCCTTTCCGCGGGGAAGGCCCAGCAAGGAATGGTGCGCCTCACATTCCAAGACCTGGGCGACGCCGGCTACAAGCTCATCGTCGAGGACGATGGTCAGGGTCTATCCACCGAGCGCATCAAGGAGGTCGCGCTGAAGAAGGGGTTCATCACTGCGGAGCGGGCGCTGAGCTTGGACACCAAGCAGACTTTTGCCCTACTGTTCCAGTCGGGATTTTCCACCGTGGAGACCGCGACCAAGGATGCGGGACGGGGCGTGGGCATGAATCTAATAGCCGATCTGACCAATCAGGTGGGCGGGCGAGTATCGGTCGCGACCAGCGCCGGAAAATTTACGCGCCTGACCATGACGCTGCCGCGCGCGGCCAAGCGTGCAGATGACATAGAGGCGGCGTAACGCATATGGATGACGGACCTAAGCCTTCTTTGAAGCTCATGATCGTGGATGATTCGAACATCATTCGCCGCCGCATCGAGCGCTCGCAGCAAATCGCCCGCTTGGAAGTGGTGGGAGCCGCGAGCAACGGGCGCGAGGCCGTGGAGCTGTTTCGTCGCACGCAGCCGGACGTGGTGACCATGGATTTGACCATGCCCGAGATGGACGGCGTGGAGTGCGTGCAAGAACTGGTGGCCATCAATTCCAAGGTGTTGATCCTGGTCGTCTCCGCTCTGGCGGACAAGGCGACGGCGGTGGATGCCATAGAAAAAGGTGCGAACGGGTTTCTGTGTAAGCCGTTTACCGATCGCCAGCTCAATGATGCATTGGAAGAGTTGTTGTCGGAGGCGTGATGCTTAAAGAAGCAGAGATACGCACATTCATTGACGGGACGACGAATTACTTCGAGACGTCGGCGCAGCAGGCGGCCTCCATCGGATCGCCCTATCTGGTAACGGACGGCAACCCGGGGACCTACGAATACACTGGCGTTATCGGCATTTCCGGTGCCCGCAAGGGCATGGTGTACTTCACCGCGCCGCGCGGCATGCTCACGGTGCTGCTGATGCGCATGCAAGAAACCGATACCAGCGACGAAAACATCAAAGACCTGGTGGGCGAAGTGGCGAACACGATCTCGGGCAATGCCCGCCGCGACTTCGGCAAGAACTTCGTCATATCGGTGCCGCTAGTCATCGCCCACGATGCCGACAAGGTCACGGCGCCGCATAGGCGCTCTTACGTGATTCCCATCAATTGGCGCACCCACTCGGCCAAGCTCGTGGTCTGCCTGGAATAAGCTGCAGAAACGCTGTGTCGAATTCTTTCTCTCGGCAGGGGACGTCCGGCCGCGCTTTGCTGCATCCTTATCCATTGCCTGACGCGGGAAGATTGGGGTGCTCAATCGGCGTGGGATGATAGGCCGCGCTGTGAACCCGCGCCGCGGATTGAGCGGGTCCGGGCGTCTAATGCTCACTAGTAAAAGGCGAGGAAGTTCTTTGTTGAATCACCTCATTGTTGCCGCAGCGCCTGATCAACGTTCGGCGCCGATGCTCGCTGAAATCGGTTCAATATTCCACGCCTGTTCACAGGGTGGAGCGTCCGAATGTAGCGTCGTGCACCAACCTGCGTCCCGCAAGGTCCGGGTGCGGCAGCGAGTTGAGTTCCTGAAGCCCCTCGCGTCTCAACAATAGCCAGATCGTCTCGCGGGTCTCGTCACGGCACGTTTCGCAATTCATGCGTAGAATTTGTTGCAGCGCGTCGAACTCAATTGAGAGGGCCGATAGCGAATCGAGTCTTTGCGAAGTGTGATTCTGCACGGCCAATTCTTGCGGTGGTGCTGCTGGCTGGCGCGCTGGTGCCGATGCCTGTGCATGCCGGTGAGAGCGAGGACGACGCTTCTCTAATTGGATTCCTCTGCGCGCAAGGCAGTGAGCGTTTCGACGCGGATCATCCAAGCGGCCGACCGGCTCACGGGCATGCCATTGCTGACCTGCTGTATATGCATTCCCGCAGCAAACAGCGTCTGCTGGGCGAGGGCGACTTCGCGACCGATGACGCGCAGATTGATCGCCTTCACGTTGGATGGGCACTGGTTCCGGACACCTTGGTATGGGTTGGCAAGTTTCACGGCCCAGCCAGTTCCTGGAACTTCGGTCGTGATCACGGTCACTATCTCCAGACGGCCATTTCGAAGCCGGTGATCAAGAAGTGGGCGGACCATGCTGGGGCACTGCCGAAGAACAGCAGCGGGGTTCTTGTCGATTCTCACCGGCCGATGGGAGCAGCAGCTGGAGTACAGATTTCGATCGCAGTTGGCGTTGCGCCAAACCCCGTTCAGAAGGATGACCGCTCCTACTGGTTGCGTCCGATAGGCCAGCGGCCGCCATCGAGTCGGTTGGAGCGCGCGTCTCGCGCTGCTGCCTGACTATTTCGGCAGCAATAGCGTCGGACTGCTTGGGGTCACAGCACAAGCTGGACGCAGACGATTTCGCAGTTGATGGCCTTTTCGATGCCCGCGGTGTTGATGAGGCTGTGTACGGTGCTTACGCTGACGGCGACTGGAAGCCGTGGAGTCTTCAAACTGCGGTTTACCACGTTGACTTGTCCTTGCGGGACACGGAGAACCCTCGTAGCGAGAGCTTCGTCGGTAAGCATGCCGTAAACCACGTTCTCTTCGGCAGAGGATAATTGCCCCAATCTCGCTGGCGCAGCGATTTGCTGCGAAGCTAAAGTTGTCGGTGTTCGAACCGACGTTGGAGAAGCTGAACGAGGCAGAGCGCATCTGCGTGGCGCATCTGCGTGGACCATCTTCGACAAGCGCAGGTATTGGGCGTTAGCCTTGCGGAGTATTGTCGCAGCTTCGATTTGGGTCTGGCGAAGTGGTATCGCGTCAAGTAAGCGTTGACACGCAAGGGGGTGATCGTCACCGCCACGTCCGTCGCGGTGGCCGAGGCGCGCAACGGCGAGACCGCTGTCGTGGAGAAGCCGCCGCAGTTTGCGCGCGTGAGCATCGTACCGGCACCAGCAGTCACAGCGCCGATTGCGTGCCGTATCCTGCATCCTTCTGGTTGGGTGGTTAAGTGCGGCACGTTTCCGCCGGCCTCGTGGTTGGCGACCGTGTTGACGGCCCAGCGCCCATGATGCGAGCGGTGGGTGATGATCTGAGGGTGTACCTGTACCGCAATACCGTGGATATGCGGCGCGGTCGCAATGACCTGGCCGCGATCGCGCGCGAGGCGATGGCGGTCGAGGTATTCTCCAGTGTGATGTACCTGTTCGTCGGGCGGCGCTTCGATACCGTGAAGATTTTGTACTGGCATCGCAATGGCTTCGCGGTGTGGCATAAGGTGATTGAGGGCGACGAGAAGTTTTATTGGCCGCGCCTCCTCGAGGAGGAAGTCATCACGGCGACTAATGAGCAACTGAACTGGCTGATCGATGGCTACGATGTGTGGACGCAGCCCCATAAAATGCTGCGATATCTGCATGCGAGTTGATGTTTTTTTTAGATGGCTTACGTAAAATGCGGCGGTACACGAAGCCGACAAAAATGCCGAACTCACGGCGCGTGTGGCACTCGCGGAGGAACTTATCCAGCGACTGCGCGATGAGAGCCAGGATGTCGCGCCGCCCAAGCGTTGAGAACGCAGCTGAAGACCGAGGTCAGCCACTACGTCGAACGCGCAGTGCTTCTCGAGGAGGAACTGCGCTGGTGGAAGGCGCAGGTCTTCGGCCGCTCTGCCCAGCATCATTCGCCAGCCGTCTCGGCGGATCAGAAGATGCTGTTCAACGAAACTGAGGTGTTGGCCGCGATCCAAGCGGCGGATGCAGCACACGCGAACCGCGCTACCGCGATCGCGGCACATGAGCGCAAGTCGCACACCGGCGGCCGCAAGGCGATCCCCGAAGAGTTTGCCCGCAAGATCATTGAGCCTGAGAAGTGCCGCCCCACGATGGAGCCGTCCTCGAGCGCTCCGGCGAGCAGACCAGCGAGCGGTACGGCTACCGGCGCGCGAAGGTCTGGGTTGAGCGGCACATACGCCAGGCCTACGGCTGTCCGAGGTGTCGCGGCGCAGTCAAGACCGCGCCGCTGCCGCCGCAGATCTT
>JAYTXS010000360.1:0-13523 GCA_043742845.1 Gammaproteobacteria bacterium | reverse complement strand
AGGTTGCTGGACGTCGCACCCGTCACGGACTGACGGCTGTTCTTGTTGACGATGTTCTCGCTGCTCGCCGGATGGTACTCGCCGAACGGCGCACCGTGGTTTTCATACTGCAGGCCGATATCGACAATCCCGTACAAGGTAATGCCATGCCAGGTCAGGCTCTCATCGGGAGCTGTTTGCGCTTGCGCGACACCCGCCGTGGCCGCCAGCATTGCAGCCACGAGACTCGTCTTGAGCACAGTGTTGGCGCGCGCACTGCGTGGTTCAGAATTCTTTCGATCAAAAGTCGTGTTTAAATCACTCACAGCTCGAACCCTCTTTAGTGTTTGATTGTTGGATTTAATCGACCAATTATTACAGCAATATTACAGAGTCCAATCTTCTGTAATAATGCCCACTAGCGGCCCCAATAGCTATATATCCCGCAGCTTTCGAGGGGATCGAAACACACCTGTATCTTTTATGCAACGATCGAAAGGCTGCAAGTCAAGGCACAGAGCGCGCGAGGGCGCAGCCCGGGCTCACCCGGGCGCCTATCCTTACCAGCAAGCGATCGTCAGCGGGAAACGGGAACCGACTGACTTCCAGACCGCGGCGATCCGATCGATTGATGGCTGCGCCCGCTTCATCCACTGCGGATGAAGTTGCCGGCCTGTAGCTCACTCTCATAACGAGCGTGATAACTTTGCGCCAGCGTTTGCATCGTCAATTGGCTGAAGGCCACGGTGCGCAAGTACCGTATCGCCGATAATCCCGTAATGGCCAAGGACAAATGGTACTGCTCCCAATACCGTAGATACGCATCGAAATAATCGAGCGATATAAGGTGCTCAGCAGTCAGGCCGGCCCGTTGCAGGTCCCGTCGGCACCACGCCTTGATGTTTGAACGGACAGCAAAGCGGCCATGCTGTGGCAGGCCGCCTGCGTAGCCACCCTACGTGAGTTTTTTGGCACCACAATTTTCCCGAAGTGTGGTCGGCGATCGTCGAAAAAAAGACCTCCACCATGGCGAGGTATTCGGCGAAGGTTTTAAGGCTTGCGGTCCAGCTGTTCATTCCCGTCTCTAACTCGAACGGGCCAAACTCGGGAAAGCTGTCATGAGCGAGCGCATGCGGCACGCGCGGTCGTACAGTTGTCAGGGACCAGGGCCGGCGGCGCGCAGCCAAATGCCTCCAGCGCTCGAACATGAGCACCGAGCCAGTCCATCGAGGTCCGTGTGCGCGTCGCTTCGACGTATATCCGCGCGCTGTACGGCCAGACCGCCACGAACAGCCACGCCTTTTGCTCAAGGCCGGTCGTTCGATCCGTGTACAGCGTCGGATCGCCGGCGCAATCGACGAACAACCGGTCCCCGCGGATGTGCTCGAGCACCAGCGTCGCGCCGCGGCTCCTACGCCAAGTCTGGAACTTCACGCACGACCAGGGGTCGTTGTGACAAACTCGGGCCTGCGAGCGACGGAAATTCTGGAATTTGCAGCTCGTTGTTTTCTTTGCTTCGTGAGCTGGGCGGGTTGTGTCCTGTCGCGACCGGCGGGTTCGTCCGATTCCCGAACGAGTGTGAGTGCATTGCTCTAGTACGACATCAGAATCGGCAGCGTCATCCGCGCAAGCAATTCACACGTGACGCCGCCAATGAGTTTCTGCCAAAGCTTGGGATGCCCAAAGGCCCCGGCGACGATCATATCGGCGCCAATTCGGTGTGCTTCGCCCTGCATGACCTCGGCAATCGACTCGCGGCTGACGTTTTCCAGAAGTAGGCCCTCGGCCGACGCGGTATGCCGTCTGATGTGCTCCACGATCTGCTCGGGCGGTAGGGCCTGGTACCGATCGGTGTACTCAGCCGGATTGATTGCCAGCACGGTAGTATGTTCTGCACGTTCGATTAGGGGCAGCGCGTCATTCAGCGCTCGCGCGGCCGCCCGGCTGGAGTTCCAGGCAGCGAGGATGTGGCGCCCCAGCGTGTCAAAGGTTCCGCTGGCGGGTACGAACAGCACCGGCCGACCGGCGCTGAACAGGACTGTCTCCGAATACGTGTTGCCGGCTGTGGTGGCGTCGCTGCGGGTATCCTGGCTCACAATGCAAAGGTCAGCGAAGCGCGCGTGCTGCGGCACAAGTTCCGATGCGGTGCCTGCGACGCTGCGCAACTCGAGCTCCAGCCCGGTATCGAGCCTAATCGTAGCGATCTCCCGTTCAAGGCGTTGCGCGATCTCATCGCCCGCCTGCAGCATTCGGCGGTCCGCGTTGTTGATGTCGGTCGCGGAAACGAGCCCAAATTCCGCGGTGCTTTGTTCGTGCAGGTAGCGGGAATCAGGCTCCCGGACGTACAGCGCGGTCAGCCGGCTTCGGTGGCGCCGCGCCAGATCTGCGGCCAGGCGCAGCCGCACCAGCGCGCCTTGAGTATGATCCACGTGGACCAGCAAATCCTTGAGTGCCATCGCGTACCTCTCTGGTCGAAATCGGGAAAAGAAACAGGGCCTTAGGGTGCGCGCGCCGCAGTCGGCCAGTCCGCCTGCCATCCGCCACCGAGCGCGCGCACGAGATTCACATTCGCCTGCAGTTCGCGTGATTCCAGATCCAGCGTCGCGCGTTGCGCCTGCAGGGCGGCGATTTGCGCCGCGACCACCTGCAGGTAGTTGACCGCACCATTCTCATATCGGTTCAAAGACAAGCTGAGCGCACGCTCTGCGGCGACCCGCGCTGCCTGCTGCTGATCGTGTTCCTGTTGCAGCAGTCGGTTTTCGGCCAACGCATCCTCCACCTGCTGGAAAGCGGTGAGGACGGAAGCGCGATAATTGTTGGCCGCTTCATCGAACCTCGCGCGCACGCTCGCCACGATAGCGCGACGGTAGCCTCCGTCAAACAACGTTAGTGCCGCCTGGGGTCCGATTGCCCAAAAGCGATTCGGCGCGCTCAGGAGACCCGCAGCCTGAGTGCTCTGCAGGCCTGCGATCGCCGCGAGCGAGATGCGCGGGAAGAACGCGGCGCGTGCAACGCCGATTTGCGCGTTGAAGGTCGCCATGGTGCGCTCGGCCGCCGCCACATCCGGCCGGCGCTCGAGTAGCGTCGCCGGCAGCGCCACCGGCACATTGGGAAACCGGAAGTTGAGGCTACTGCGGTTTAGTGAGAAGGTGGAGGCAACGGAGCCGGTGAGCGCGGCAATCGCATGCTCCAGCAAGGCGCGACGATCGATCACATCGGTCAGTGCGGCCCGCGCGGTCTCGAGCTGCGTCTGCGCCTGCGCCAGGTCGAGTTCGGAGGCGATGCCTCCTTGAAAGCGCGTGTTGGTCATGTCAACTGCGCGGCCGTAATCTGTGACAGCTTCCTCCAGCAAAGAGCGCTGAGCATCCTCGCCACGCAGTGCAATGTAGTCGAGCGCCAGGCGCGCGTGCAGTGCCAAGCGCACCGATTCCAGATCCGCCGACAGGGCCATGGTTTGGGCCGAGCCGGCGGCAATCGCGCTGCGCACGCGGCCCCACAGGTCGAGCTCGTAGTTCAACGCTCCGCCTATGAAGTCATCATGATAGGAATCGGGCTGCGACGCAGAGCGCAACGGTCGGTGGTCCGATTGCCGGTCAGTGTTGGTGTAAGTCTGTGCGGACAGCGTGGGAAACAGCGCACTGCGCGCCTCGCTCTCCAGCGCCCGTGCCTGCTGGTAGCGGTTGAGCGCCGCCGCGAGGTCCGGATTCGTCGTATCGACATTCGCCTCGAGCGCATCCAGTACAGGATCGGCAAAATCGCGCCACCAGTCGCTACGTGGGAGCTGGTCGGAAGGATGCGCCGGTCCCCACACGCAGGGCCCTGGCGCATCGGTGGGGGATTCGGATCTAACCGGCGGCAATTCCTTCCCGGGCCCGCAGTTGCCGGAGGCATCAAACTGCTGATACTGCGCCGGCGCGGGATTGGCCGGCGGCTGGTATCGCGGCGCCAGGGTGCAGGCCGCAAGCGGCAGGCAGGCCAGCGGTAGAACCCAGCGCATCATGGCTGCGCGGCCGCGCGGGCGGCCATGGGTTCCGGCGCTCCGGCGATCCGCACCAGTTCACCACTGATGATCGAATCCGGTGGACTGTTGATAATGCGATCCTGAGATGTCACCCCAAGATTCACATTGACCACAGCCCCGCGTTCCTGTGCGATATGAATCGACTTGAGCACAACGTGATTAGTGCCGTCGACGGTGGCCACCTGCAGACCCTCCTTGCGGAAAATCAATGCAGTTGTGGGAAGTTCCAGCACGTGCAGCGGAGCCGGGATTTGGAAATGCACCTCAACGTAGTCGCCCGGCAGCAGCAAGTGGTCCGGATTGTTCGCCAACAGCTCCACCTGCATGGTCCGCGATGCGACGCTGACCGCTTGCGACATATTCGAGACTTTTGCGGGCACCATGACGCCTGGATTCTCAGGCAGCTCCAGCTGCGCTGACAGTCCCACCGAGATCTTCCCGGCGTCAGTTTGTGGGACATCGACGTAGACGCGGGCTTCGTGCACATCGGCGACGCGGAACAGTTCGCTGCCTTTGCCACCGGCGCCCGCGTCGATCAGATTGCCGACATCCGTGTTGCGCGCCGTCAGGATGCCGTTGAAAGGCGCAACCACGTGCTTGAAGGACGCCAGTGCCTTGAGGCGCTCCAGGTTGGCTTGCGCCGCATCGACCCGCGCCTTGCTGACGGAATTGGCCGCCGCCTTCTCATCGGCTTCTTGTTGCGAGACGGACTGGGCGGCCAACATCTTTTTCCAACGCTCCGCGGTGATCTTGTCCAAAGCATTGGTGGCTTTCGCGGTCTCCAGCTCGGCTTCCACCTGGTGTATCTGCTGATCCAATTCCGGTGTCTCGATATCGGCCAGCGCCTGGCCAGCACGCACTTGTGCGCCGATGTCGACGTACCAGTGCTTCAAGTAGCCACCGATGCGGGCGTATATCGGTGCATCGATGTACGCGCTCAAGGTCCCGGGCAGTACCAGTTCCTGCATCGTAGCGGTCGGCTGTGGCGATACGATGTCCACAGTCGGTATGGCCTGAACCTCGGTCCAGTGTTTCACCGCGACCTGTGCGCGCAACCGCAGACCAATGCCCAGGGCGATGATGACGCACACTGCGACGGCACCGAAGAGCAACGCTAGGCGCAGGCGGCGTTGCAGACGTGAGATTTCGAGCTCTGTCATGATGGATTAAATTCCCTAAACATTGGCAATTAAATGGGCGGTGAAGCGACGTCGGGTCGCACGTCGTTCCGATGCAGCACACTGAAGATGACGGGCACGAACAGCAGCGTGGCAATCGTCGCGAACAGCAGTCCACCGATCACGGCACGACCGAGCGGCGCATTCTGCTCGCCACCTTCGCCCATTGCGAGGGCCATGGGGATCATGCCGATGATCATCGCCAACGCGGTCATCAGCACGGGCCGAAACCGGGTGCCTCCCGCTTCGATAGCTGCGGATATTGGGTCGTGATTAAGCGCAAGCTGCTCCCGTGCGAAGCTGACTACCAGGATGCTATTTGCCGTCGCGACACCCATCGCCATCATCGCGCCCGTCAGAGCTGGCACCGACAGCGTCGTGCCCGTAACGAAGAGTATCCAGGTGATGCCAGCAAGCGCCGCAGGCAGTGCGCACACCACCACAAATGGATCGCGCCAGGACTGGAAGTCCACTACCAGCAGCAGGTAGATAAGCACAAAGGCACCCGCGATCCCGAGCAGCAGCCCTTCATAGGATTCGTTCATGGTCTGCACCTGACCGCGAACCGCCACAGTTGAGCCGGCCGGTAATTGAGCGGACGACTGCTTGAGGATCGCATTGATATCGGATGCTACGGCTCCCAGGTCCCGGCCTTGCACCGTGGCGTACAGGTCCATGGTGGGCTGTACATCATAGTGAGAGACCACACCTTCGGCTCGGCCCTGCGTGATCGTTGCCAGGCCGCCGAGCAACTGTGGAGCACTCCCGGCGGCGCCACTTACCGAAATGTTCTCGAGGTCCGAGAGGGAATTCATCCGGTATTGCGGAGTCTGCGCAACCAATGGATACGACACTTTGTTGTCCGGGTTGACCCAGAAATTAGGGGATACCTGTGCACTGCCCGAAAGCGATACCAGCAGGCTATTGGCGACATCCCGCTGGGTCAGGCCTACCTGAGTTGCGCGGATACGATCAACCTTGACGTTGAGCACGGGCTGATCGAAAGTTTGTTGCATGCGCAGGTCTGCGATACCCGGCACATGGCGCAGCTTGCCGAGTAAGGCCTGTGCATAACGAGCGTTCTCGTCGCGCTTGAACCCCACAACCTGTACGTCAATCGGCGCCGGCTGCCCGAAGTTCAGGATCTGGCTGACGATGTCAGCAGGCAGGAACGCATATGTCGCCTGTGGATATAAGCGAGGCAGGCGCTCGCGCAGCAGCTTGACGTAGTCATCGGTGGCTCGGTGGTCTCCTTTGAGATCGATCAGGATGTCAGCGTCCGCCGAACCGATTGGCGCCGAATTGCTGTAGGTAATGTTGATACCGCTGATGGGCAATCCGATATTGTCGATGAGACCGGCCAGCTGATCCGCTGGGATGAGCTGGCGGATCGTGTTTTCTATCTGATCGCAGAGTCGGGCGGTTTCCTCGATGCGCGTGCCGGCCTGCGCACGCACGTGTAGTTTTATCTCGCCAGAATCGACGGACGGGAAAAAATTCTCCCCGAGCCACGGCGTCAGCACAACCACTGAGGCCACGATGAAAGCCAGGAACACGCTCATGAACAGTGCCGGACGACCCATCGCGAGTCTCAGCACCTGTATATAGACGAGTCGAGTGTCAAAGACTGCACGCTCAAAACGGCGTTGAAACCGGACGAAGAAGTTGCCCTTGGCATAAGAGGGATTGTCACCATGTTGAGCCCCTTCGCCGTGCGCGGGTGCGTGGCTCTTGAGCAGATATTTTGCCAGCACCGGTACGAGCGTCCGCGACAGCACGAACGAGCCCAGCAGAGCGAATACGACTGCTTCGGCCATCGGCACGAACAGATAGCGTGCGACGCCGGACAGATAGAACATAGGCACGAACACGATGCTGATGGACAGAAACGAGAACAGCGCGGGGATGATGATCTGCTGACCGCCGTCGAGGACTGCCTGTTCGACCGGCTTGCCCTGCTCCAGATGCCAGTTGATGTTCTCGATCGTGACGGTTCCGTCATCGACCAGGATGCCGACGGCCAGCGCCAGGCCGCCAAGGGTCATGACATTGATGGTCTGGCCAAGCATAGACAGGCATAGGATCGATGTCAGGACAGCGAGCGGAATTGCCATTGTGATGATCAAGGTTGAGCGCGCGCTGCCCAGGAACAGTAGAATCATCAGGCCGGTTAATACGGCCGCGATTATGCCCTCGCGCGCGACGCCCATGACGGCCGCCTTCACGAAAATGGACTGATCGCCAACCAGGCCTATGTCCAGCCCCGCCGGGGCGCCGGCCTTGATCAGTGGCAGCAGTTTCTTGACCTGGCTAATGATGCTGAGTGTAGAAACGGAGCCGTTCTTCTGAATCGTCGTGAGCACGGAGTGCAGGCCGTCAACACGCACCATATTTTGCTGGGGCGAGTACCCATCGCGTACGTGGGCGACATCACGCAGGTAGATAACCGTGCCATTGACGCGCTTGATCGGGAGATTGTTGAGGGCATCCAGCGTGTCAGTGCTGGAATTGAGCAGAACTTCGTATTCGAACGTGCCTATCTTTTCGGTGCCTGCTGGTAGAAGCAGGTTCTGCAATTGAATCGCGCTAACGACGTCGTCTGCTGTCAGGTTCTTCGCGTGCAGTGCGGCCGGATCCAGATCCACCTGAACTTGACGGTTCTTGCCACCGTAGGGCGAGGGAACGGCCGCGCCCTCGACCTCGGCGAGCCGCGGACGGATAAAGTTGTTAGACAGGTCGTAGAGCTGCTGGTCCGTAAGGCTTTTGCCCGACAAAGCGAGTTGAAGCACTGGAACGCTGGAGGCGTTGTAGCTCAGGATCTGCGGCGGGGTGATTCCGGGTGGCAGCCGCTTGAGCACCGTTTGCGATATGCCAATGACTTCGCTGAGTGCGGCATTGACATTGACGTCCGGGTGGAAGAACACTTTCACCACGCCGACACCGGGCAGGGACTGGGACTCGATATGGTCGATGTCGGTGACCGCCGTGGTCATCTGACGTTCGTAGTACGTGATGATTCGGTTGGACATGTCGGCTGGCGGCATGCCTACGTAGGTCCACACGACGCTGATTACCGGTAACTTGATGTCTGGCAGAATGTCGACCGGGGTGCGCAGGCCCGCCAGGGAGCCAAACAGCACTATCAGGATCGCCATCACAAAAAAGGTGTACGGGTTGCGTAGGGCTGTACGAATGATCCACATGTGCTGAAGCTCTTAAGTCAGATGCGCGGCCGCATTTGCGCGGTAACGTCTATGGCGAGGAGGACGGGAAGAAGCAGGAAGCCGGACACGCGCGTGTTCGCTTTTGTCGCTGTGTTAGTAGTGCGCACTTAAGAGTCGCTGCTGGGCCAGCAGTTGATAGTTGCACGAACGCCCGGATCGGCGTCTTCAAGGCGCAGGCTGAAGCCATGCAGGCGGACAATAGCGGCCACTATGCTCAAGCCCAGCCCCGAACCTGTGACTCGCCGGCCGCGCTCGCTGCGGTAGAAGCGCTGCAGTACGGCCTGTTTCTCCGAAGCGGGTATTCCCGGGCCGTCATCCTGGACGACGATTTGCGGTCCCCCGGGAGCGCGGTTGAGGAATATGCGCACTGTGCCGTCGGGTCCGGCGAACTTGATAGCGTTGTCGACCAGATTTGCCAACGCTTCGAACAGCAGCTTGGCGTCCCCCTCAATGGTGAAGCCGCGATCGGCTCGGATGATAAGGCGCGCCCCTTCGGCTTCAGCCAGAGGCTGATACAGATCGGAAACCGGAGTCAGCACTTCGGCAAGATCAATAATGGAAAAGCCGGAACGCCGCTGGCGCGAGTCCAGTTCGGAGATCCGCAGAATGGCGCGAAAGCGCTCGAGGACATCTTCAATACGGGCTGCGACCGGAGCGATGTCAGTGACCTCGAGTCGGCCCGAGCGTTGAATCCGGCGCAACTGTTGTGCCGCATGTGACAATGGGCTTACCAGGTCGTGAGCAATGATCTCGGTAGCCCCCTTAACCTCGGACATGAGGCGCTCAACTTCACCGATCATATAGTTGACTGCGCCAGCCAAGACATCGAGTTCGTCGCGCCGTGAAGTAACAGGTAGGCGGCGCTTCAAATCCCCGCCGGCAACATCGGACGCCACATCCTGGAGATGTTTGAGACGGCGCAGTGGCGGCAGGCTCAGTGCACTGCCCAGCACGAGTCCGGCAATTAAGATCGTGAGGCCGCTCCATAACAGCGCCGAAGAGATGAGGGTGCGCATCTCCCGCAGCTGACTCACATCACGCCCGACGACTAGAACGTCGCCGTCAAGCAGGCGTCGGGCGATCAGTCGCGCGCTGACCGGAAATGCAGTGCTGAGCGGAACCTCAATTGGCGCATCTCCTTCACGCAGACCGGCCGGCAGAGCCGCAAGACTGCCAACAATGAGCGAGCCATTCTGAGAAAAAAGTGCGTAGATGCTGATGCGTGTGTCATTTGTGGCAAGTTCTTCGGCAATCCGTTCGCGCAGACGCGGCGGCGGCAGGCGCAGGAGTGCATCGGCCTCGGAGGTCAGTATGGTATCCACGCGGTTGGTGAGATATACCGCGGAGCGCACGTAGATCATGCCCAGCATGGCGAGAGTGCCGAGGGCGAACAGCAGTCCGTACAGTGCAGTAAGGCGGAACGTCGTGGTCCGGCGCAGTGCGTCAAAGTGCGTCGAAGACATACCCGGTGCCACGCTCGGTGCGAATGCAGGATAGCTGGCCCGGTTCATCAATCTTGCGGCGTAAACGTCCAATGTGCACGTCGATGAGGTTGGTGCCGGGGTCAAAGCTATACTCCCATACTTGCTCGAAGATCATACGGCGCGACAGCATCTGGCCGGCGTTGCGCATCAAGAATTCCAGCAGTTTGAATTCCATAGTCAGCAGCTCAATGCGGCGCTGACCGCAGTGGGCCTCCCGCGCCACCACATCCAACTGCAAATTGCCGACTTTGAGCAGCAGCTCGCGGGTCTTGGTGCGTGCCGAGCGTCGTAGCAACACCTGCAACCTCACCACCAGTTCGCTGGGCTCGAAGGGCTTGATGAGGTAGTCGTCCCCACCGCTACGGAGCCCGGCAAGTCGATCGTCAAGATCGGCCATGGCGCTGAGCATTAGAATGGGCACGTCCCGACCGGCGTCCCGCAGGGTTCTTGCAACCTCAAGACCATCGCAGCCGGGTAGCACCCGATCCAGGGTGATCGCGTCGAAGTTTTCCTTGAGCGCCAGGTTCAGTCCCTCGCGCCCGTCAACACAGCGTTCCGGGTTGAAGCCGCTGGCAGACAGACAGGCCGTGATTTCGGCTGCCATGTCGGTATCGTCCTCGATGACTAAAATTCGGGTCACGAGCGCCTCAACTAAATTCGACGAACGGGGCCGAAGTCGCGCTGGACGGCCCAACGCCGGCCAGTGATGATACGGCGGCGCTCGTCACACGAAGTAATGGAATCGTCGATTTCGAACTAGGTGTCATCGAGACTCTTCCCGCAGCTGCTGAAATCGGCCCCGGCAGGCTCCGGACCGGGTGCCGCCGTCAGGCGTTCCTTTGGGCTCAGGCCCGGCACGGGCTGACAGACGTTGGCGAGGCGCGCCAACTGTCTATCGGCAAGGCGGTCTGGCTTGAATTCCGAAGAGGTTGTGGCGCAGGCAGCCGTGCTCACGAGAATTATGGCCCAGGCAGCAGTAATGAGGATGGGTGTGATCGCACGTCTCTGCACACGGGTCGTTAACCCAATGTGAGAGATGCTACAGATGCGGGTCCCAGCAACCCAGTGAAATAAAATTTACGGTGGGAGGCGTGGCCCGAAAGACGCGTCAGCCGGCTACATGCGGCATCGGCTGGCTTCCTATGATCGGCAGATCGGTGTCGCACGGTTCGGAACTGGCGAAGCTGAACGTACAGCTTGGTGGCGAACACGCACCGGCGGGGGAAACCGCAAGCCAGCCGGCTGATCCTGGCCTATACCCGGACGATGTGCAGCATTTGAATCGGCTCGTGGTGACTCACGCCCAGCCAGCATAGTGCCGACTGCACGCCAGTGTGTAGCCGCTTTGGTAGGCGCAGTCACGTGCGGAACGGACGAACATCTCCATGCTCTCGCCGTCGATGCCCGCTGCGCCCCGATTGGCCTTCACATGTCGGTACGCTTCCCACACCACTCGCAACAGCAGCATCTGGGCGGTTTGCGGCCTGTGTCTGCACAACGACCTCGGGGGGCCGTCCCCCATCACTCATGCGGCACCGAAACTGATGATTTTTTCAGAGAGAAGAACCATCAGCTCCGTTTCGCGTCGCACTTAAAACTTGTAGCGCACGCCGATGGTGGGGTTGATATTGGTCGTGTAGATGTAGCCGCTGGACAGGCCATCGTGCACATCGCTGTACATGGCGCCCAAGTAGGCGTCGAAGTGCTTAGTGAAGCGGTAATCGGCATCGAAGGAAATTGCCTTGGAGCGGCCGCTGCAGGTGCTGTGTGCAGCGGTCGAGCAGCCCGTCTGCGTTCCCGTGCCGTAGGCGTTCTGCTGATAGCCGTAGAAGGCCGCGGTCAGGTCGAGGCCGGGAAGTACCGTGTAGCGAGCGCCGGTCCAGTACACCTGAACCGTCTTCGAGTTGTTATAGGTCGTGTTGGCGACGAACGCCAGAACGTAGCCGCCGATGTCCGTGAAGCCGGCATGCAATGGGTTCTGCGGATTCGTATACTTGATGTGCATGTACCCGGCGAAGAATTTCAGCGGGTCTGCGTTGTACAACGCCATCAAGGAATATGTCGTATCGTCTGAGATGGTCGCCGACAACGCATTGGGCGACGAATAACCCAGCGCCGGAAGCTGCGCCACTTGAGCCGCGCTCAAGGATGACGAGACGATGGCGCTGTTGAGCTTTGAATAATACGCATCGACCGACAATCCTGCATATTGACCGCCTATATTGGCCTGTATGGCAGTGTCGGCGGCGCCATTGGATCCGTTGAACTTGTACAGCGCGGCGACGTGAACCCTATCGTCGAAGCTTAAAAAGTACTTGAGCGCCGAGTTGAGTCGATTGTCTTCGCTGCTCCCGCCACCCGAATACGTGTTGGACGCTCCGAGCAGGCCGAATGCCGTGGCATTGTAATTAGGGTCGTACTTGATCGTGCCTTCCGCGAGCAAGGTTACTTGACGACCGAAAGTCAAAGTACCGAAGCGTTGCGATTTCAAGCCGGCGTAGGCGGTCTGGAAGGGCTGGCCTCCCGAACTGCCATCCACGCCGATGCTTTGTGTGCCCAGCGCCTTGCCGTTGTTCATCGCCAATGACTTGAGTGAATCGGCTATTTCGCCGGACTGGGGATTGAAGAAGGTTTCCAATTGGAAAACCGCCGACCACTCCCCGTACAAGGGTTCGATGCCCTGCACCCCGACCCGGGACTGACCCATGTTGCTGGGGGTGAAGCCAACCGCGGACTGGTAATCATTTTGGCGCACGATGTTGCCGCTCGCAGAAGGCCGGTACGGCGTAAACGGGGCGCTATGCGTGTCGAACTGCAAGCCGATATCGATGACCCCGTACAGCGTGATGCCTTGCCATGTCAGGGCATCGTCATTCGGCACGATACCGGGTCCGGTCTTCTGCTGCGCGAGGGCGGGAGCCGATGCGGTCATTGCGACCATTAAACATAACATCAGCGTAGGTCCGAACCTTAAACGCAATTTACGTGCAGGCATCCGACGAGCTTCATTCACGATTATTCACCCACCCCACAGCAGCCGCGAATCAGCGACGCAGCAAGGATATCGGACGATGGCAGCGACCGGAACTATTATCACGTCATCTGCATATACCAAACGGGTTATGACGCATGGTATCCGCACCACCCCTGCCTAGGGCGCGAGCAACAGTTCCAGGGTGCGCACATACAGCGCGTGCAGCCGCTCGATATCCGCGACGCGCACGCACTCGTCGACCTTGTGAATGGTCTGGTTGATGACGCCGAGTTCGATCACCTGCGCCCCCATGGGCGCGATGAAACGCCCATCCGAAGTGCCGCCGCCGGTTGATAATTTCGGCGTAATCTGCAATTGCTCCTGCACGGCGCGGCTCGCGGCCTGCGACAATTCGCCGGGAATGGTCAGGAAGGGATAGCCGGAAACGAACCACTCCAGCGAGTACTTCACTGCATGACGCTGCAGCAGCGACTCGACCACAGTCTTGAGCGAGTCGACCGTTTGCTCGGTGCAGAATCGCAAATTGAAACGCGCCTTCAATTCGCCGGGAATGACATTGGGCGCGCCGGTACCGGCGGAGATATTCGATATTTGAAAAGAGGTCGGCTGAAAGTGTGCGTTGCCGCAATCCCAGGTACGCGC
>JAYTXS010000359.1:0-3111 GCA_043742845.1 Gammaproteobacteria bacterium | reverse complement strand
TGAACAACAAGATCCGGGTCCTGCAGCGCCGCGCCTATGGGTTGCGCGATGAGGAATATCTCCGACTGAAGATCCTCACCTCGATGCTGCCTCAGATTTGATCGAAAAATGCACAAGTTTTACCCACTCGTTTCCACGATGACCCGATTAATATAACCGAGTTATTAGACGAGTCCCGAGCATGACGAACGAAGCGCCGATGAGCGTACCTACGGCGCGCTCGCCGCATCATCGACGCTCGAGTAATCCAATCCGGCTGCCGGCAATTGGCTGAAGTCGGCGCGTAGCAAACCGTCGCGGCTCGCTTCCTTCAAGCGCGCCAAGCGCAGCGCGATTTTACGCGCGGCGAGCCAGGCGGCGAACTCTCCGAGACTCTCCAAGGCGGTGCCGTCGAGATCAGGCGATTCCTCCAGGCTCAGGATCACGAGGCGCACATCGCTTTGTTGCAGTACCTGGCGTCGCGCCATCGCCAACAGCGGATCGGCGTTCGCGAAAAACAAAGGCTCCTCCGGCCTCAGGACCAGCATTCCCGGCGTGCATGAGGCTTTAGGAAAGCGCGTGATGCTAACGAAGTCGTGCGAACCCATACGGCCCAGCACCGACAGCCGCGGATTGGACAGCGAATTCAGCAGCATGGCGAGGCTGAAAGCGATCGCTGTGAGCAAGCCGTCCAACATGCCGAACGTCAGCACTGCGGCGACCGCGGTGACCGTGACCAGGCGATCGCGCCGCCAGTGAAAGTAGGGACGAAACACCGCCAAGCGCAGCGACTTGCTGACTGCATGAATGACGACGGCCGCGAGCACGGGCTCGGGTATGCGCTCGATCCACGGCAGGAATAGCAGCACCAGCAGCAACACGGTAGCGGCCGCGTACAGGCCGGCGGCGCGCGACTGGGCGCCGGCTGCCTCGTTTGCCGAAGTGCCGGAATAGCCGGCCCCCAGCGGTGTTCCATGAAACGCACCTGAGACCAGATTCGCGACACCGAGCGCAACCAAGTCGCGGTTCGGCTGTACGGCATCGTCGTGCTTCAGCGCAAAGGTGCGGATCGAGCTATAGGACTCCGCATACAGGATGAACATCAGCGCCAGGGCGTACTCCACCATCGGTAGCCACTGCCCATTAGCCGGCGCCGTAAACGCCGGCATTCCCAGCGTAAGATGGATCGGTCCGGTGAGTGCCACACCGTGCGCGGCCAACCACGGCGCCGCGGCGATGCCGGCGACGATCACGAGCAGCACCCCCGGGATCCGCGGCAGCCGCGGCAGACGCCCGCAAACGAACAGTGCCAGCAGTGCGCCCAGGCCCACCGCGAGACTGGCGGGCTGCCATGCATCGGCATTGCGCACAGTCTCAGCCAACAGCGCAAAGAAATCGCTGCTGTGCGTGTGCAGGGCGACGATGTGCGGCCACTGCTTGAGCACGATGACCAAGGCGAGCCCGAAAGAGAAGCCGCGCAGCACCGGGCGCGCAATCAGGTTCGACATGGCGCCCAGCCGCGCGCTGCCCGCCAGCAGAAAGGCGATGCCCGTGGCACACACCAGAATCGATGAATACGCGACGCGTTGCGTAATGGCGTCGGCGCCGAGCGCCAGAGTGGCCGCCGCTAGCACGGCGGCCGACGACGAGGTCGCGGAGACAATCGCGTAGCGGCTGCGTCCGATGAGCGCATAGAACAAGAGTCCCGCGAACAAGCCGATCACGCCCGCCTGCGGCGGCAGGTTGGCGAGGCCCGAATAGGCAACGGCCTCGGGCAGCAGCAAACCGGCTAGCGACAGGCCGGTCACAGCGTCGCCCAAATGAAATCCACTCCTTGTAAGCATGACGCCCGCGAGACCTAGGAACGGGCGATGGGCCCGCACCAGCCCGGCAGATAATCCGCCTCACCGCTCTTGGCGAGCTTCAACGCCCGCACCAGCGCATCGGAAAAATCATCCTCGAGCAGCTTGCGCTTAAGCCTACGCCGCAGAAAATCAGCCCACAGAAATTCGCTAAAGGGCGTGGTGTCTTTGGCAAATCCTCCGCTCTGTCGCAGTTCCCCAGCCAGACTGCGATACGGATCATCCACCATCGCTGAAATCTTCTTTGGGATGTCCTCGTAACTGCGCCGGCGGCCCTGCGCGTCGAAGGGATGCAGCCAGCCGCGATTGTCCAGATATATCCAGAAGGCCTCGCGCGGCAGCCGTCGCAGATCGGCCAGCACCGTGGTCGCGATATTCTTGACGCCTTCCTGATGAAGAGCCAGCGTCAGGTGATGGTGATCGATGACGTAGTACTCCTCCTTCGGGCCCCAAATGACGGGAATCAGGTGCTTGCCGAGAAAATCGGGCTTCTTTCGATCTGGGTGATCGCGCCAGCTCTTGCGTTTCGCCTTCACCTCACGCATCCCGACCGTGATTTGAGTCGGGTGCAGTGCGGCGATCGGCACTGGATGAATACGAGGTTCTCGGGGTAACGTCATGACGAACTCCTTGCCGCAACCGTTTGCCTGCGCCAGGATGCCGCAAAATGTCGCCTCGGCGCAACATGCGCAGCCACTACGGCACTTCAACCTATTGACTGTAAACATCAGGCCCCGCAGGGTCCGAGTTTGTACCGTCACGACACACAAGAGGGACGTTGGGATGCATTCACGTCAAGTATCGACCGCGGCTTTGGCCGGCTGGCTCCAAAGCGGCACCAAGAATCCGATCGTCGCCGGTATCCTGCCGCTGGCCGCCTTGCAGATCGTGCAGAGCACCGCCGCCATCTCGCCGACCCGCAGACCAGCTTTCAGGATCTGCTCGACGATTGCCGCCTGCGTCAGGCCGCGCACGAATTCCGCGTTCACCGCAACATCTCCATCGCGCAGACGGCACAGCGCCTCGGCTACTCCGAGCACAGCGCCTTCGCGCGCTGGAGCTGCATGCCGCCGCAGTGCTTCATCCGCATCCACGCCCGGGCGTGACACGCCTGTTGATCCTCGTCAGAACTTCCCGCTGAGTTCCAATCCGATGGTGCGAGGCGTGTTGACCACGATGCGCGGCCGGCCTTGCGTCTCGGCCGCGAGCGACCGATTGTCGCCGAGGTTCGCCTCGGTGTTGGAGAGGTTCTTGCCGACAAGCGCCACCT
>JAYTXS010000358.1:0-4626 GCA_043742845.1 Gammaproteobacteria bacterium | reverse complement strand
AGCCATCGATCGCGATTTCACGCAACCCTACCAGGCCAGCAAGCAGGTAGCCGCAGCGTGGCTCAGCGTCTACCACAACTCCGTGAAGGAATGGGATTTGTACGAACTGGCGGAACGCTTGGTCGACCTGGATTACAAATTCCAGCTGTGGCGCTTCGCGCATGTCAAAACGGTGGAGCGCATCATCGGCAACAAGCGCGGCACCGGCGGAACGGGCGGTGTGTCGTATTTGACCAAAGCGCTGGAACTGAAGTTCTTTCCCGAGCTTTGGACCATCAGAACCTCGATGTAGGAATTAAGTGAGCAATCTCCAAGACCAATTACAGAACATCAACGTCGTATCCAGCGACTTGTTGGCAACTCCCGAAGAAGTGAAGCGGCGGCTGCCGCTGACGTCGCGCGCGGCGCAGACGGTGTACAAATCCCGTGAAAGCGTGCGTGCGATTCTGGAGCGCCGGGATCCGCGTCTGTTCGTGGTGGTGGGACCTTGCTCCATTCACGATGTGGTGGCAGCCCGCGAGTATGCGACCAGGCTCAAAGCCTTGGCCGAGCGCGTGGACTCTACGCTGCTGCCCATCATGCGCGTGTACTTCGAAAAGCCGCGCACGACGGTCGGGTGGAAGGGGCTGATCAACGATCCGGATCTCGATGATTCCTTCCATATCGAGAAAGGCATTCACATCGCGCGCGAACTCTTGCTGTACGTCGCCGAGTTGGGGTTGCCGGCGGGAACCGAGGCGCTTGATCCCATCATGCCGCAGTACCTCTCGGAGCTGATCACCTGGACCGCGATCGGCGCCCGCACCACCGAGTCGCAGACGCATCGTGAGATGGCCAGCGGCTTGTCTACCCCGGTGGGTTTCAAGAACGGTACGGACGGCGCTCTGGCCACTTCGATCAATGCGCTGCAATCGGTGCGTCATCCGCACCATTTTCTGGGTATCACGCAGCAGGGGCAGTCGGCGGTATTTCGAACTCGCGGCAATGTCCATGCGCACCTGGTGCTACGCGGCGGCGGCGGTCGGGCCAACTACGATGCGGTGAGCATTGCCGTGGCCGAGCGTGAATTGTCCGCGGCGGGCTTGCCGGCCACTGTGGTGGTGGATTGCAGCCATGGCAACTCCAACAAAGATCCCAGCCTGCAGCCTCTGGTGGCAGAGAATTGCATCGCGCAGATCGTCGACGGCAACCGCTCCATCGTCGGGCTCATGCTGGAGAGTCATTTGAAAGCGGGCAGCCAGGCGATTCCGAAGGATTTGAGCAAACTGGAATACGGCATGTCCGTCACCGATCCGTGCATCGACTGGGAGAGTACCGAGACATTGTTGTTGAAGCTGGATCAGTCCTTGCGGTCCGTACGGCGCTAAGCGACTTAGGCCCAAGTGGCCGTGCCAATCCCCCAGCGTGTCGCCGCTTTGCGCGCAGCGGTACTGCCGTTCACGAGCAGGGCTCGATCGGCTTGGCGCATGTGGTCCAAGTCCGAGTGGCTGTTGGCATAGGCGATCACCGGGAGATCAGGGTATTGGACGCGCAGCCAGGCAAGGCAGCGGGATTTCTCAGGGCCGTAGCGATTCGGTGTTTTCAATGCACCGAGCAGGCGTTCACCCTGCCACTCGATCTCTGTGCACAGAGTAAGTTCGAATCCGAGTGCTGCGCCGATCCGCGGTACGTATAGGTCGGGACTCGCCGACAGGAGAACCAGGTGATCTCCGGCAGCGCGATGCGCCTCGAGCACGGCGAGAGCGGCCGGCCGCAAACGCCCGCGCGGTCTCAGCGAGTTCACGAAGGCGTCGGCGCAGCCGTCCACGGCGCCACGCTCGGCGCCGCCCATGACCATGCGAATGGCCTGTGATTTGAGCAGCCCGCGATCGTGCGTGCGCGCCATATAATCAAAGATTACGGCAGGCAGGCGCCACAGATGCAGCCAGCGCGCCGGATGCCGCTGCAGAAACATCAGCAAGAACGGCAGCAGTGTATCGCGCCAGGTCAGCGTGCCGTCTAAATCGAAGAGCGCGACAAAGCGCTGCGGTGGTGTGGAATTCGATTCGGTCATGACTACATCATAGCCGCGCCGCCATAATTGATCACATTCCTGCCGGCAGAACTGCACTTCGCGTGCGCAAACTCGACACTTCCAAAAAAGGGAGTTCCTATGTCCGGTCTGAATCGAATCAATCCATTGCTGGCCAAAATCATCGTCATTGCCATGCTCACGCTCTTGCTGCTGTTATTCCTGTCGCGCGGGTAGCCAACGGCGTCGGCCACGTAGCACCGGTTTCTGCTGCAACGTACGATGGTTTGCAAGGCGTCGCGGCCGACGTCGCCGCGCCGACCTTCGGCGCCCCGCGGCGAATCGCGTTCGCGGCGGATTTGATCGTGTCGGGCACAGACCACCCACGTGCACCTGGCCTCGCCGTGGCCAAGCCTGAGTTTCGGCGGGGCGTTTTCGCCCGATGCCGCCCCCCAAGTGGGGGACTATGCGCTCCTGTTCATCGCACTCACCTTCATGGCGATGTTTCTGTGCGAACACACCCTGGGCGCGCCGGTTCACGCCATGCAGTACGCCATAACCGGCACGGCCTTGTCGGTTTTCTACTTGGTCTTGACAGCGCTCAGCGAACCCTTGGATTTCGCCCGTTCGTACTTACTGGCCGCCTTCGCGATGACGTTGCTGCTGGCGGTGTACTTCAGCGGGGTGTTGAAATCGCGTGCGGCGGGGCTAGCGACAGGCGCCGTGGCGGGCGTTTGCTATGCTTTGCTGTATCTTTTGGTCTTTTCGGAGGAATACGCCTTGCTGTTCGGCGCACTTGCCATATTTGTACTTCTCGCCACCACTATGGTCGCCACTCGCAAGCTGGATTGGTACCGCGTAGCGGCGGCGCAGCGCTAAAGCACGTGAGCCCCTCGGTTGCGATAGTAGGGGCGGGCGCCATCGGCGCCTGGGTGGCGGACGCCCTCGACCGCGCCGGCTGGACGGTGGCGCTGCTGGCGCGCGGCCCGACGCTGGCGGCGCTGCTGGCAGAGGGGCTGCGCGTTGAGAGGGACGGTGAGACCCGCCGCAGCAGACCCAGAGCAGGGCCTGCGACCGAGCTTGGCGTCCATGACTTCGTTTTTCTTAGCGTGAAGGCGCAAATCCTGCCCGATTTGGCGCCGTCGCTTGCACCGCTGATCGGTCCGGACAGCGTGGTGATCAGCGGCACCAATGGCATCCCCTGGTGGTTCTTCCATGATTTTGGCGGTGTGTTGGCGAATCAGCGACTGCAGTCCGTCGATGCTGACGGAGCGCAGGAGCGCGCGTTTCCGCGGCATCGTGTGTTGGGATCGGTGGTGCATGCGTCGGCTCGCGTGCTGGCTCCGGCGCACGTGCAGGTGGTGGCCGCCGATCGCTTACTGCTCGGCAGTCCGAGCGGCGAACTCACCAGTGCGCTGCGGATGCTCACGGCGGGATTGCGTCAGGGTGGGATCAACGCAGAAGTATCAACGCGCATACGGCACGATGTGTGGGCCAAGCTGTGGGGCAACATGAACATGAATCCCCTGAGCGCGCTGACGCGCTGCACAACGTCGAAGATTCTCGCCGACCCCGACGTGCGGGAATTGTGCGTGCGAATGATGGACGAGATGCAGCAGTGCGGCCGGCGCTTGGATTTGCAAATGCCCATGACACCCGCGGAACGAATCGCCGTGACGCAGCGTCTGGGCGATTTTAAGACCTCCATGCTGGTGGATCTCGAGGCGGGGCGTGCGCTCGAACTCGGTCCGCAATTGGGTGCGGTTGCAGAAATCGCGCAGCGCCTCGAGGTGCCTGCGCCGTTCGTGCGCTCCGTCCTGGGCTTGATGCGATTGCTCAGCCCGTAGGAACCCTGCCTGATCGCCCGAACGATTGTGACAACGCCCCTGCATTAGCCTTTACAATAGGGGATTGCGGCTAGGCTTGAGGGCACACATGAACGTGGAAAGAGAGTTGGCGGGGAGATTCAAATTTGCGTCGTTTGGCTTGGCGCTCGCCGGACTTTTCGGCGCCCTGCAGGCAGTGGCGGTCGCCAGCCTCGCAGCGGCCCCGGCCTCTGTCGCGCCCCTGCCGGCTGCTCCGGTCGTGGGTTTCAGCCACGTCAAATCCTTGGCCGGAATCGACGAATACCGATTGGACGCCAACGGCCTCACGGTGCTGCTGGTTGCGGATCATTCGGCGCCGGTGCTGACTTTCCAAGTAACCTACGAAGTGGGTTCCCGCAATGAGGTGACCGGGGCCACTGGGGCGACCCACCTACTCGAACACCTGATGTTCAAGGGCAGTGACGGGTTCAACGACCCGAAGGGCAATAGCGTCAAGCAATACTTGGAGCGGGTGGGCGGCCAATTCAACGCCAGCACTTCCTTCGACCGGACCAATTATTTCGCGACCATCGGCCGGGAGAGCTTGGAGGGCTACGTGGCCATCGAAGCTGACCGCATGCGTCATCTTTGGCTGCACGAGAGCGACCGGCAGTCGGAAATGACGGTGGTGCGCAATGAATTCGAACGCGGCAAGAACGATCCCAGCAACGTGCTCTTGGAAGAGGTGATGGCGGCGGCCTACGTGGCGTTGCCGTATCACCATCCCACCATCGGCTGGAAGAGCGACAT
>JAYTXS010000357.1:0-4087 GCA_043742845.1 Gammaproteobacteria bacterium | reverse complement strand
CGTCTATGGCCACAGCTCCCCAGCACGTTACCTCACTCGTCGCACTGGATCGCGGTGTGTCGGCATGGGTCGATGAGGTCGCACGGCTCACGCTTCCTGACCATATTCATTGGTGCGACGGCAGCGAGGGCGAGTACCAGGTGTTGCAGAAGGAACTGATCGCTGCCAAGGAACTATTGCCCCTGAATCCGCAAAGTTTTCCCGGCTGTGTGCTATCGCGCTCCAACCCGTCAGACGTCGCTCGCGTGGAACACCTCACCTTCGTCTGCACCAAGAATAAAGATGACGCAGGCCCCAATAACCATTGGTTGGCGCCGGCAGATGCCCATGCACAGATGGACGCCTTGTTCGCCGGCTGCATGAAGGGGCGAACTCTCTACGTAGTCCCGTATTGCATGGGACCCATCGACTCGCCGTTTTCCCGCTGCGGCGTCGAGATCACCGACAGCGCCTACGTGGTTCTCAACATGAAGCTCATGACACGCATGGGTCGCGCCGCGCTCGAACGCATCGCGCGCGACGGCAACTTCGTGAAGGGGCTGCATTCCACCGGGGATCTGAACCCCAAACGCCGCTTTATCATGCACTTCCCGGAAGATCTTTCGATCAAGAGCTTCGGGTCCGGCTACGGCGGCAACGCCCTGCTCGGCAAGAAATGTCACGCACTGCGCATCGCCAGTTGGCAGGCCCGAACGGAAGGCTGGTTGGCGGAGCACATGCTCATCGTCGGCATCGAGAATCCGCAAGGCGAGATTCACTATCTGGCGTGCGCATTCCCTTCCGCTTGCGGCAAGACCAATCTGGCCATGCTGATTCCACCGGCGAACTACAAGGGGTGGAAAATATGGACCGTGGGTGATGACATCGCCTGGCTGCATCCCGGCAAGGACGGGCGGCTGTACGCCATCAATCCCGAGTCGGGCTACTTCGGTGTGGTGCCCGGCACCAATGCGAAAACCAATCGCAATGCCTACGACATGATTCGCCGCGACACGATTTTTACCAACGTCGCACTCACTGCCGACAATCAACCTTGGTGGGAGGGACTGACCGAGGGCAAGCCGGTCGTTGACTGGCAGGGAAGGCCCTACGATCCGGCGAATGGCGCCGCGGCGCATCCGAATTCCCGCTTCACCGTGGCTGCCAGGCAGAATCCAGGATATTCGAAGCTGGCCGACGCACCGGGCGGCGTGCCGATCTCGGCCATCGTGTTCGGCGGCCGGCGGCGCACGCTCGCGCCATTGGTCTATCAAGCTCGCAACTGGCTGCACGGCGTGCTGGTCGGTGCAGGAGTTGCCTCGGAGACCACCGCCGCCGCCACGGAAGCCGTAGGCGTCGTGCGCCGCGATCCCATGGCCATGAAACCCTTCGCCGGCTACAACTTCGGCGACTACTGGGCCCATTGGATCAATGTGGGCGCAAAACTCAAGTCGCCGCCGCAAATTTTTCACGTCAATTGGTTCCGCCAGGACGGCGCCGGCAAGTTTCTATGGCCGGGCTTCGGTGAGAACCTGCGAGTGCTGCGTTGGATTATTGAGCGCTGCAAGGGCACCGCTAAGGCGCGCGACACGGCCATCGGCCATCTGCCCAATGCCGCCGACTTGGACCTCAAAGACCTGGATATCGCGCCGGCCGCGCTCGATGAGCTGCTGACGGTCAGCCCGACACTGTGGCAGGAGGAGTTCGCCGGCATCGACAAGTATTTCGGCGAGTTCGGCGAGCGAGTACCGGCTTCGCTCAAGTCTGAACTCAAAGACGCCCTGCAGCGCGTGCGCGCCGCGGCTCACTCCTCGCAGGTGTAACGGATCACCTGCGAGGAGTTGCTATCCGGAGCCTTGCCCAATCCGATCAATCCTTCGCGGTGCAGCTGCATGGAATCGCGGCGCACGAACGCCTCTTCCCCGTCCTTGCCGAGCACGAAGGTACCGTTGGTGCTTTGATCAATCAGCATGAATTTGTTGCGATTGATCTCAACGCGGGCATGCAGTCGCGAGATGAGATTGCCTTTGACGACAAGATCGTTTTCCTCAGCGCGGCCGATGGTGATATTGGCCCGCCCATCGTCCACCAGAACTTCCTGACCCTGGTACCGCAGGCGAAGCCGCTGCGTCTTATTCGCCCGTTCGCGTTCACGCGAGGTGATAGCGATCGCAGGCACCATGCTGGTGATGTCCTCGGTCTGCCACAACACCTCGAACAAAGCCACTTCACTGCTGCGGCCCTTGAGCGTGGCAATGTCGATTTGCCGCACGGAGGCGCGCCAATCGCTGGATAGCCGTTCGACCATGGTCGCCGTGGTGATGATCTGCCCCGCTTTGGCCTGGCTGGTCATGCGATTCGCGGTATGCACGGCGGAGCCGAAAATATCGCGGTTTTCCAATACCACCGCGCCGAAATGGCAGCCGATGCGGATGGCTACCGTCTGCTCATCGACTTTGAGCTGCGGGTGGAGGGTGATTTGCTTCTGCATCTGCGCGGCGGCATTCAAGGCATCGTCCGCGGTGGGGAAGGTCGCCATGACCTCATCGCCCATGGTTTTGATGACCGTTCCATGATTTTGCTCGGTCGCCGCCCGCATCACGTCGATGCAGATGCCGACCATATCGCGCGCACGAAGGTCGCCCAACAGCTCATACAGCTTGGTACTGCCGACGACGTCCGCAAATACAATGGCGACTTCAATTTCTTTGCCCATTATCGCGCCATTATACTTAATCTGGCGCGAGCACCTCGAACCGTTTACGCGGCGATTACCTGATTCAGGATGGGGAGCGCTGAATACAGCGTTTCGGGCACCGCCTCCGGGCGAGCCGCCACCT
This sequence comes from Gammaproteobacteria bacterium, assembly GCA_043742845.1. Classification (GTDB taxonomy): domain Bacteria; phylum Pseudomonadota; class Gammaproteobacteria; order Steroidobacterales; family Steroidobacteraceae; genus Bog-1198. The sequence goes on along the minus strand of JAYTXS010000357.1, from coordinate 1,268 downwards.
CGGACAGGAACCTGCGCCACGCACGTGCACCCTCCCGACCCGCCATCAAGCCGTGCATATGCCGAGTGATGGAGTGCAACCGTATCCCCCGCCGCGCACACACCTTGGCGTAGGCAACGACCCGTTCGATGATTTCCGACGGTTCGGGCACCCGCCATGACGGGTCGATCAGCGCCTGCTCCAATTCCCCGAGCAGCGCCGGACGGTGATAAACCGCGCGCCCGAGCATGACGCCGTCCAGACCCGCCGCCTGCTCGCGAATTTGCGCCACCTCGGTCAGGCCCCCGTTCAAAATCACAACGAGTTCCGGCCGCTCCCGCTTGAGCCGATGCACGTAGTCGTACTTCAAGGGCGGAATCTCGCGATTCTCCTTCGGGGACAGACCGCCCAATATCGCAGCGCGGGCGTGCACGATCAGTGCGTCGATGCCGGCTTCCGCCACCGCCTCGACGAAAGCAATAAAGAACTCATAGTCGTCGCGATCGTCGATGCCGATGCGGCACTTGACGGTCACCGGCAGCGACGTCGCATCGCGCAAGGCGCGAACGCAATCCGCCACCAATGCGGGCCGCAGCATGAGACAGGCGCCGAATGACCCATTCTTCACCCGGTCGCTGGGACAGCCCACATTGAGATTGATCTCGGCAAAGCCCGCGGCCGTGCCAATTCGCGCCGCCGCGGCCAGTTCCTTCGGATCGCAGCCGCCCAATTGCAGGGCCAGCGGATGTTCGGGTTGGCTGTGTTCCAGCAGGCGCCGAGCATCGCCGCGCAGTAGCGCGGTGGACACGATCATCTCGGTGTACAGCAGGGCGTGCGGGGAGAACAGCCGGTGCACGTAGCGGCAGTGGCTGTCAGTCCAGTCCATCATGGGCGCCACGGCAATGCGGCGATCTAAGCTGTTCATTTATTTAGTATAATTCAAATTAATGAGCAATCATCGATCAATCTGCCGTCCTATCATTTTCAAATGGCCGCTCTGCTAAGCGCTATCACAACCTGTAATAAAAGAGCAGCATTAGCGGTCGCCTGCGTGTCAATCAACTAATTTTTGGGGGGATCACAATGCTCAAGTCTCATTCATTTCGTCCCGCTGTCCTTTGGATAGCCGGCGCCTTGGCGATTTCATTCGCCGTCGCGTCCTTCGCCGAAGACATGGCGTCTTTCGCCACCGGTGGCTACGCGCGGGGCCTGCGCAGTGAAAAATTGATGAACAAGATGGACACCGACGGCGACGGCATGGTCTCGAGAGCCGAATGGACCGCATTTCA
>JAYTXS010000356.1:0-3197 GCA_043742845.1 Gammaproteobacteria bacterium | reverse complement strand
GCCCGCCTTTAAACCGACTACCCCTGGTTACTTTGTACGTGACCGACCGCTGCAATTCGCGCTGCGTCAGCTGCGACTACTGGCGGCATGGGCGCGATGATATGAACCTGGCAGACGTGAAACGGCTGCTGCCCAGCCTCAGCCAAATGCGCACCGAGCTGGTGCTGCTATCCGGTGGCGAACCCTTGCTCAATCCCGAGTGGCCGGTCATCGCGCAAGCGTTGCGCGGCCACGGCCTGAAGGTCTGGCTGCTCACCTCGGGTCTGGCGCTGGCCAAGCACGCCGCGCGCGCCGCCCTGCTGTTCGACGCCATCACGGTGTCGCTGGACGGTACTGATTCTCAGACCTATCGGGCCATTCGCGGACTGGATGCCTTCACACGGGTTTGCGCCGGCATTCGCAGCGCCGCGGATCACGGCGCTCGCGCCAGCATTCGTGTCACCGTGCAGCGCGCCAACTATCGGCAGTTGGCGGCGTTTGTCGATCTGGCCAAAGCGCTTGGCGCACAACAGGTGTCCTTCCTCGCGGTTGACGTCGCCAATCCGCATGCCTTCGGCCGCGGCGATGATTTCGTTTCAGATCTGGCCTTGGGTGTCGAAGACCTGGCCGAATTCGAACAGGTGCTGCGAGCCCTCGAGCTGCACCATGCAGAAGATTTCCGCAGCGGCTTCATCGCTGAAAGCCCACAGAAGCTGCGCCGCATCCATCAATATTTCGCCGCAGTGCAGGGCCACGCGCCCTACCCACAGGTTCGCTGCAATGCGCCGGAATTCTCGGCGGTGATCGGCGCCACCGGCCAGGTGCAACCCTGCTTCTTCATTGCAGGTCCCGCGGAGGCGCAGCTGCCGCGCGCGTCCCATGAGGCTCTGGCCGACGCGCTCAACGGCGTCGGCATGGCGGCGCTGCGCACGGCGATCCGCGCCGGCGAACGGGCCGAATGCAAGACCTGCGTCTGCGCTCTATGGCGTGAGCTGTCATGAACGCGAACGTCACCGCCGCCACCCTCGCAGTCTATGCGCGATGGGCGCCGCGCTATCCGCCGGTGCCCCACAATCCGCTGATGCGGGCGGAACAGGCAGCGATGCTCGAGTATTGGCCCGAGGTCGCCGGTCGCAGGGCACTGGACCTCGCGTCCGGGAGTGGCCGCTATACCCAGTTGCTGGCGGCAGCGGGAGCTGCGGAAATAGTCGCAGTAGATTTTTGCGCACCCATGTTGGCGCAGGTGTCGGCAGCTCACCGCGTATGCGCCAGCATGATGCAACTGCCGTTCGCGAACGATTCATTCGACGTGGTGATCTCGGGTCTCGCGCTCGGCCATGCGACCTGTGTGCAGGAATGGATGCGAGAGGCCGCCCGAGTGCTCAAACCCGGGGGAACGCTGCTGTACTCGGACTTTCATCCCGAGGCCGCACGCATGCGCCTGACCCGCTCATTCAACGATGAGAACGACCGCACCTGGACCGTGCCGCACCATTGGTATGACTTGGCCAGCCAGACGGCCGCAGCGTGCGCCGCAAGCCTGAACATTGACGTCGTCCGCGAAATTCGCGCCGGCGAAGACTTGCACGAGCCCTTCGCTCACTCGGAAGAGTTTTACAAGAAGTGGAACGGGCTGCCGATTGTCTTGATCGTCCGGGCTCGAAAGTGATGCAGAGGCCTCCGCTGCGCCTCGCGGGCACTCCGCTGCGCCTCGCGGGCACTCTCTTTCGCAATGCCCGGATGAGCGACGGCGAAACGCATAGCCTGCGTATCGTCGGAGCGCGAATTGCCGGCATCGATGTATCGCCGCAGGCGGGTGATTCAACGGTCGATCTGGCAGGCGACCGCATTCTTCCGGGCCTCATCAATGCACATGATCACCTGCAGCTCAACAGTCTAGTCCCGCGCGAATTCGGCAAACGCCATCGCCATGTGCGGGATTGGATAGCGGAGGTGGATACCGACCGGCGTTGCAATCCCGCGTTTCAAGCCAGCATAGCCATTGCGCGCGACGAGCGCCTATTGATCGGCGGCCTGAAGAATTTGTTGAGCGGCGTCACCACCGTCGCGCATCACGACCCGCTCTACTCTTTTACGAGCAGCACCGACTATCCCACCGGCGTGCTGCGGGAATTCGGCTGGTCACACTCGCTGTATGCCCACGGCGAGACGGCAGTGAAAGATTCCTACCGCCAAACGCCGGCAGCTCTGCCCTGGATCATTCATGTAGCCGAGGGTTTGGACGATGCGGCGTCAGATGAGTTCGAGCGTCTCGATTCGCTGGGTTGCCTTGGGACGAATACTCTGCTGGTGCACGGCATCGCTCTAGACCTTACGCAGCGCACGCGTCTCGCGCACGCCGGCGGTGGTCTCATCTGGTGTCCCTCGTCAAATTTCAACTTGTTCGGTAGAACCGCCGACGTGGCAGAACTAGCGGCGAATGGACGTGTAGCACTGGGCACCGATTCGCGCCTGAGCGGCGCGCGCGACCTGCTTGAGGAGCTGCGCGTGGCGGCACAGTGTGGCGACCTCGACGAGCAAACCCTGGAATCTCTGGTCACTCGCGACGGGGCACGGCTGTTGCGGTTGCAGGATCGAGGCGCCTTACACGCCAACGCTCGCGCCGACCTCGTGGTTCTTCCGCCGAACGGCCGCCTCGGGACGGTGAGCCGCAGCGATGTGCGCCTGGTGATGATTGACGGAATGGTCCGCTACGGTGACGAGCATTATGCGCGGCGTATCGAACCGGAATCAGCCTGGGCCCATGTCCGTGTCGATGGAAAGCCTAAAGTCCTGCGGCTCCGCATCGCTGAGCTTCTGGCATGTGCAAGCGTGAGCGAACCCGGCTTGGAGTTACCGCAAGCCGCAGGCAGAGCTGCATGATCGGCTCAACCGGCAAGCGGCTGAAGGTCGTACTGTACAACCCGCAGGCGGCATTCTTCACCATGCCTCTGGCATTGCTCGCCATCGGCTCCGAACTCGATCCGCAAGTCTACGAAGTCGTCACCATCGACGCCCGCCTCGATCCGGACGCGCAAAACACGCTGCTGTTCCACCTGCAGGACGCCTTGTGCCTGGGCATCACCGTGCTCACCGGCGCGCCTATCTCCGATGCCCTGCGCATATCGCGCGCTGCCAAGAAGAGCCGTCCGACGCTACCGGTCATCTGGGGCGGGTGGCACCCGTCCATGTTCGGCGACGAATGCCTGCGTGAGCCA
>JAYTXS010000355.1:0-3233 GCA_043742845.1 Gammaproteobacteria bacterium | reverse complement strand
GGGAAGCGCGAGTACCAAGCCCGGGTCGAAAGCTATGCCGCGGCCATGGGGACGCTATACCGTCATCACCCGCGCGACGTCGACGCGGGAACGTTTTATGCGCTGTCGATACTGGCAGCGGCGGCGCCCGATGACACCAGTTTGAGCGCCGAACATCGGGCCATGGCGGTGCTTACTCCCCTCTTCGCCTCGCATCCCGACCACCCGGGAGTCGTGCACTACATCATCCACGCCTGCGATACGCCCTCGCTGGCACCCCAGGGACTGGCGGCCGCCAAGCATTACGGCGAGATCGCACCTTCAGGCCCTCATGCCGTGCACATGCCCGGTCATATTTTTGCGCGCCTTGGCATGTGGCGGGCCGATATCGACTCCAATGCGGCCTCCGTGGCCGCCTCCAAGGCGGCAGAACTGCATCATCAGAACGGCGCAATGGATCAGTTCCATTCGGACGACTTCCTACTGTATGCCTACTTGCAAACGGCTCAGGACGAGCAGGCGAAGGCAGTCATCGGCCATTCGGCAGATGCACTCACCCACTTTGAGTCCATGTCGGACATGGGTGATCGCTACATGGTGGGAATGTTTCCGTACTATCGCACCAAGCTGCCGGTGTTTTTCGCCCTCGAGACGCGCGATTGGCAGGCCGCAGCCGCACTCGAGCCGGCCCATGGCGCGCGCCCTGAAACGCAAGCCATGACCTACTGGGCTCGCGCCATTGCCTTCGGCCATCTGCGCCAGCCGCAAGAGGCGCAGGCGGCGCTTGCTGCATACGATTCGTTGCTGGAACAGGTGCGCAAGGGAAACCACGCCTACTTGGCGGACTCGACCGGAGCCCGGATCGAGCACGGCGAGATGCTGGCCTGGGCCGCATTTGCCGACGGTAATACGCAAGAGGCGCTGTCTCGCATGCGACAAGCTGCCGATCTGCAAGACAAGGTCGGCCAAGGCGAAGTGGATATTCCGGCACGCGAAATGCTGGCGGATATGTTGCTGGAACTGGCGCAGCCGCAACAGGCGCTCGATGAATACGCTCAGGCGCTAAAAGCGAGTCCGAACCGCTTCAACGGACTTTTCAATGCGGGCAGGGCCGCGCAGGCCTCGGGAGACAAAGCGCTCGCAAGGAACTATTACTCCACCCTGCTGAAAAACACTGACAACGGTTCTGCTTCGGCGCGCCCGGAATTCGAGCACATGAAAGCCTTTCTCGCGGCGAATTAGGCAGTACGCAAGCGTCGCGCGGCGCCGAGCGCCAGCCCGAGCAGCATCAGCAGCGCTGCGGCGCTCAGCAGCGCCGGCAGACCTCGCACCGGCCATAGGTCCATGACGAATCCGCCCGCGCTTGGACCGATCACGCCGCCGAAACAGTACACCATCACGAACAGGGTGTTGGCGCTTGGGAGCTCTTGCACCGCGAACGCCTCGCCGAGCAGCGCTACGCCCTGACTGTAGAACGCATACAGAGTACCGCCCCACAGGAACAACAGCGGCCATAGCAACAGCGGCTGGCCCAAGCAGCGCGGCAACAACAGCGGCCCAATGCAACTAGTCAAGGCGCACACAGCCAGGAGGGTCCGTCGACCATGGCGATCGGCAAGCAGGCCAATCGGCACTTGCAGTACCACATTGCCCGCCATGAACACGGCGACCAATAGCAGCGCTGCGCGCTCATCCAGCCCGGACTGCAAACCGAACAGTGGCAACAAAGTCAGGTCCGCGGATTCGACCAAGCCGGCGACCAGAGCCGCCAGCATGACGATCGGCGCTGCGCGCAGGGCGCCTGATAAGCCACGCAGCGGCGTAAACGCCTGCACCGCGCTGGTCACTTTCCGCAGAACCGCAAGCGGCAGCAAAGTCAGGATCAGACAGGCCGCACCGACTGCGAACGGAGTTGCGCCCTGAGTCCCGGTGAATTCCAAGAGAACGGGACCCGCGACGATCCCCATCGAAAATACCGTGCCGTACACACCCATGACGGCGCCCCGCGATTCGCTGCTGCTGACGCTGTTCATCCAGACCTCGCTGGCGATCCACACCAAGCCGAGCGCGCAGCCGGCGAGAAATCTCAAGGCCAGCCAAGCCGGCACGCTCGGCCACAGCGGCATAAGCAGCAGCAATGCGGCGGCGACAATAATGCCGGCGACGATGCAGCGTTTGAGGCCGAGGCGCACGATCATGCGGGGATAGAACGGCCCGCACAGAATGACCGCGATCAGACTGGCTGCGGTCACCGCGCCGATGGCGAAGCTCGAATAGCCCAACCGGCTCAAAGAAAGCGCAATCAGGGGCGGCTGAAAGCCAAAAATCAGCCCGACTCCCAAGCAGCTGGAAAAAACCGCCGCCAAGCCCAATCGATCGGAAGGCAGCGCCATGCTCAAATCCGGAGCATGGAATGATGGTTTCGCACTGCCAGTGTGCGGCCAGGCGAGCCCAACCACCGGCAGTCCGCAGATGCGCCGGGTCGAGTAAGGCACAAAGCATGGTTCGCGCCTTTTCTAACTGCCAGATGCAGCATTTCAGCAACACCGAAGTCCATATCGTTCATATCTACCGTGCAATAAACTTGCGTGTCAGTAAACCCTATGTTACGAATTGAGTATACAGATCGCCAGCGGATCACTAATCAGCGCGAAGGGATGAAATCGGTCGAGATTGTTACGCCGCCGTCGGCGTCGCGCACCCGTCTTGCAATGACTACAGGGAGATTTGGACATGAATAAAGTGTTGTGTGCAGCAGACGTGCGGCTACGTATCGGCGCGTCGATGATTTCAGCTCTTGTATGCACCATCGCCCTGACTGGATGGGCGGCGGCCGCTGCCGCGGGCGGCACGCCGACCGAGACCAATACGGGCTTGGAAGAGATTATCGTCACGGCCGAAAAGCGCGATTCGACAGTGCAGGCAACGGCGATCAGCATCACGGCCATGAGCGCCGGCGATCTCGCTCAAGAAAACATCTTGACCGTGGAGGATTTGATCGGAAAGGTACCTGGCCTCTCACTGCGCACCGCAGGACCGGGTCAGACGGAGTACGAAATACGCGGGCTCTCGGCCGGCGGCGGCACCGCGGCCACGGTGGGTTTCTACATCGACGAGACGCCGCTCTCCGCATCCGCGGTGGCACTCAACGGGCGCACCGTCATCGACCCCGACCTTTTCGATCTCAACCACGTGGAAACACTGCGCGGCCCTCAGGGCACGCTGTATGGCTCCGGCTCGATGGGCGGCACGAT
>JAYTXS010000354.1:0-3463 GCA_043742845.1 Gammaproteobacteria bacterium | reverse complement strand
GGACAACATGTGCTGTCCGCCATCGTGCAGTACGCGCCGTACGCCCTCAAAGAGGGTTGGCAGAGCGGCCGGCAACGCTGCATGGACGCGGCGCTGGATGAGCTAGAGCGCCACGCTCCGGGCCTTCGCAGCAGCATCGTGGCTGCGCAGTTGCTGACGCCCGAGGACATGGAGCAGCAGTTCGGCATGAGCGGCGGCCACTGGCATCACGGGGATTTGGCCTTCGACCAATTCTTCATGGTGCGCCCGGTGCCGGGCGCGGCGCAGCACCGGACGCCGCTGGAAGGCTTGTTCCTGTGCGGAGCGGGTTGCCACCCGGGCGGCGGCGTCATGGGGATCGCGGGACGCAACGCTGCGCGCGAAGTACTCAAACTGAGCCCGAATTCACCATGACAGAATACGCCGTACCGCATTTCAAGCAGCCGTTGCTCAAGTCGCCGTTTCACGAACGCGCGCGGGCCTTGAGCCAGGTCGATAGTTTCATCCCGTGGGCGGGCTACACCACGGTGGATGTATTCACCACCGTCGAACAGGAATACTTCGCGATCCGCAATGCGACCACGCTGTATGACTTGACGCCCATGGTGAAGTACCGCGTGGTAGGGGTGGATGCCTTGCCCTACCTGAATCGCCTGGTGACTCGCGACGTCGCCAAGCTCAAGCCGAATCGCGTTGCCTATGTCGTGTGGTGCAACGACGCCGGTCATCTCATCGATGACGGCACGATTTTCCGCTTCGGAGAAGGCGAATACCGGATCTGCACCGCTGAACGCCAGATCGACTGGCTGCTCGATTCAGCGATCGGCTTCAATGTAGAAATCGAAGAAGTCACCGAGCGAATCGCCGCGCTGGCGGTGCAAGGACCCACGTCCTGCGCGGTGCTCAAGGCTGTGGGCTTGCAGGGCATCGAGCGGCTCAAGCCCTTCGAAATCGGCTACTACACTCTGGGACCTGCACAGGTCATGGCATCGCGCACCGGTTTCACCGGCGACTTGGGCTATGAGCTGTGGATGGAGCCGGACTCGGCCGAAGCCGTGTGGGATGCGTTGATGACGGCGGGGCGCTCGCGGGGCATTCGCGCCATCGGCTCGCAGGCGTTGAACGTGGCGCGCATCGAGGCGGGCTTCCTGCTTCCGAATGTGGATTTCGTCTCCGCCGAGCACACCCTGCGCACCGGCCGTGACCGTTCGCCGCTGGAACTCGGTTTGGGCTGGCTGGTGGACTTCAACAAGGGCCATTTCACCGGTCGGCGCGCGCTGCGCAACGAGACGATCCAAGGCCCGCGTCGTCAGCTGGTGGGCCTGGACATCGCCGGCAACAAGCCGGCACACAACTCGCTGCTGTACACCGACGACAGCGGCAGACGCGAAATCGGCAGTGTGACCTCGGCAATCTGGTCACCGACTTGCAAGCGCAACATCGCCCTTGCTATCGTCGATGCGCCGCATTTCAAGCTCGGCTCGACAGTGTGGGCGGAGATCTATTTGAACCGCGAACTCGTATGGGAGCGTCGAATGTCACAAGCGCAGGTCGTCGAGCGTCCGTTTTTTGCGCCTGACCGGCGCCGCGCGACGCCACCCTCGGAGTTTTAGGGCTTGGCAGCCACGCCTAAATCGCTTGCCGATCGGCCCTGGCTGGATCCGGACGCAAAGCCGCAAATCGTCATTGAGGGCATCAACAAGAGCTTCGGCGCATTCACCGCCGTCGATAGCGTGAATCTGCGGATATTCAAGGGCGAAATGTTTGCACTGGTCGGGGCCTCCGGATGCGGCAAGACGACACTGCTGCGCATGCTGGCCGGTTTCGCGACCCCGAGCGCAGGGCGCATCATGATCGACGATATCGACATGACCAAGGTGCCGCCGCACGAGCGCCCGGTCAACATGATGTTCCAGTCTTACGCTTTATTTCCGCACATGACGGTGCAAGATAATGTGGGATATGGCTTGCGGCGCATGAGGTTGGATGCGCCCGTCAGGCAGAAGAGAATTCAGGAGGCGCTGGACATGGTGCAGCTGGGGGCGCTGGCGAAACGCAAGCCCCACCAGCTCTCCGGTGGCCAGCGGCAGCGGGTGGCACTGGCGCGCGCGCTGATTCGGCGGCCGAAGGTCCTGCTGCTCGATGAGCCCTTGAGCGCTCTGGACAAGAAATTGCGTGAGCAGACGCAATTCGAGCTCATGAACATACAGTTCCAGGTCGGCATCACCTTCGTGTTTGTCACGCATGATCAAGACGAGGCCATGGCGCTGTCGACGCGCATCGCGGTCATGAATCGCGGCCAGGTGTTGCAGGTGGGGACGCCCTCGGAAATCTACGAGTTTCCGCAGAGCCGATTCGTGGCTGACTTCATCGGCACCACCAATCTGTTCGAGGGCACCGTGAGCGGCACCGAGCCCGGCCATCTGATCGTGCGCAGCGCCGAGGCGGGTTGCGATCTGATCGTGGATGAGCTTGGCCGCTTCGGCAGCGGACAGCGCGTGTGGGTGGCGCTGCGGCCCGAGAAAATTCGCCTGAGCAAGCAGCCTATCGCCGACAACCGTTTCAATCAGGTGAAAGGCATGGTCTGGGAATTAGGCTATCTCGGCAATCGCTCCACCTATCGAATCAAGACTGAAACCGGCAAACTGGTCACCGTCTTCGCGCAAAACGACCGTCGCACCTCCGAATGGAGCATCGACTGGAGCGACGAGGTGTACTTGAGCTGGAGCGCGAATTGCGCGGTGGTCCTGCAGCAGTGATCAAAGGGCAAAGCATGACAATACGATTCGGCATTATTTCCCATGGGCTGGCGCTTGGCGCACTGCTGTTGATCGGCGTCGCGCCTGCGCTCGGCGCAACGCCCGCTGCGGCGCCCGTGCTCGGCGGCAAGACGCAAAACGTCGTTCTGATCGTGAGCGATGGCCTGCGTTGGCAGGAAATTTTCACCGGCGCTGACCCCACTCTGCTCAATGAAAAGTCGGGCGGCAGTTGGTTGGCCGAACCTAAGCTGCGCAAGCGTTATTGGCGCGAGGACGCGCAGGCGCGGCGCGCGCTGCTGTTTCCCTTCCTGTGGGGCACGGTGGCCAAGCAGGGCCAGATCTACGGCAACCAGCTCAAGGGCAGCGTGGCGCACGTCACCAACGGCAAGGCGTTTTCCTACCCGGGCTACAACGAAATGTCCACGGGATATCCCAACGACGCCATCGATAAAAACGAATTCGGCCCGAATCCGAATGCCACGGTGTTCGAATGGTTGAATAAGTTCGACGAACTCCGCGGCCAGGTCGCTATTTACGGCACGTGGGATGTCTACCAGGATATCTTCCGCAAGAGCCGCAGCGGCTTGGTGATACAGACGGGTTGGAGTCTGCCGAAGAAGGCGAGTGAGACGCCGCGGGACGCCTTGCTGCGCGAGCTATACGAGACGTCGACCCGCTTCGACGAAGAGGACGTTTGGAATTCCTTCTTGCAGATCCCGCTGTTG
>JAYTXS010000353.1:0-7238 GCA_043742845.1 Gammaproteobacteria bacterium | reverse complement strand
CGCTTGAAGCGGCGCCGGACTTTTTGCGTCGGCGCTTGAACTTCAGGCTCAACTCATCGAGATACAGATAAATCACCGGCGTCGTGAATAGCGTCAGCGCCTGGCTTAGGATGATGCCGATTAGCGCCATCACGGACAGGTCGATGTGAAATATCAGCAGCACCAGCAGTGCGCCCACGCCGGCGCAAGGCAGCGTGGAGAGAATGGTCAAGGGATGAACGTAGCTCTCGTACAGCATACCGAGAATGATGTATACGGCCACCAGCGCCGCGAGAATCAAGTACGGCTGACTCTTCAGGAAACTTTGAAATGCCTGCGCCGTGCCTTGAAAATTCCCGGTAATGGTGGCAGGAAGGTGCATGGTGGCCGATACGCGGTTGATGGCATCGACCGCATCGCCAAGCGCTGCACCGGGGGCAAGATTGAATGACAGGGTCACCGCCGGAAATTGTCCCTGGTGGTTGATCGACAGGTATGTCACATGCTGAGTGTCGTACTTGGACATTGCCGATAATGGCACCATCTCGCCGGTCAGCGGGGACTTCAAATATAACTTGTTGAGCGAAGCCGGGTCGGTTTGCAGCGCCGGGGTGATTTCCAGCACCACGTGGTAGCTGTTGGATTGGGTGAAGAACTGCGCGGCCTGGCGCTGGCCAAAGGCATCATACAGCGCTTGGTCGACGGCGGCGGGCTGAATGCCGAAACGCGCCGCCTGATCCCTGTCGATGGTTAGGGACAGCATGCCGCTGCTGGTCTGCTGGTCTGCTGGTCTGCTGATCGAAAGCGACGTCACGCAGCATGGGCAGCTTCTGCAGCGCCGCCAGCAGTTTGGGCGCCCACTCGTTGAGTTGGTCGATGGCGGAATCTTGCAGCGTGAATTGATACTGGGTACGCGAGGTACGGCCGCCCACGTTCAAATCCTGCGTTGCCTGCAGGAATAGCATGGCGCCCGGCACCTTGGCCAGTAGCGGCCGTAGGCGGTTGATCACCTGATCGGCGCTGGCGCTGCGTTCACCGCGCGGCTTCAGGCTGATGACCACGAAGCCATTGTTGACGGGCCGGTTGCCGCCAAGGCCTGTGCCGTAGCTGGCAACAGCCGGATCCTTGGCGACCACGTCGAGCAGGGCATGCTGCCGCCGCAGCATTTCCTCAAACGAAATGTCCTGGGGCCCGACGTACAACAGCACCGTTGCAGCAACCGTGAGCAGGAATACCGCAAGGGTGGCGCGCTTATGATCCAGGCAGAAATCCAGCCCGCGCGTGTAGCCGGCCAGCAGGCGGTCGAAGGCCCGTTCGATCGCCATGTAAGCGCGACCGTGCTTCGCATGCTTCTCGTCACGCAAGAATAGCGCGCACATGGTGGGCGAGAGTGTCAGGGCCACGAATGCCGAAATCACGATGGTCAGGGTCATGGTGACGGCGAACTCGCGGAACAAGCGGCCGATGATTCCGCCCATCAGCAGCAGCGGTATGAACACAGCAATCAGCGAGACGCTGATCGACATGATGGTGAAGCCGATCTCAGCGGCCCCCTTGAGGGTCGATTCCAGAGGCGACAGTCCCGCTTCTATGTGCCGATAGATGTTCTCCAGCATCACGATGGCATCATCGACCACGAAGCCCACCGCGATGGTCAGCGCCATCAACGACAAATTGTCCAAGCTGTAATTCAGAACGTACATCATCGCCGCCGTGCCGAGCAGCGCCAACGGCACGGTGACGCCGGGAATGATGGTGGCCCAGGCGTTGCGCAGAAACAGGAAAATTACCATCACCACCAGCGCGATGGTGAGCGCCAGGGTGAACTGCACGTCGTGCACTGAGGCGCTGATGGTGGTGGTGCGATTGGCGACCGTATCCACTTTGATCGAGGGCGGCACGGACTGCAGCGCGTGCGGCAGCAGCTGCTCGACGCGCTGCTCAGCATCGATGACATTGGCCCCAGGTTGCTTGTAGATCAGCAGCAGTATGCCGTTGCGGCCGTTCTGCCAGGCCGTGAGCAGGGTATTCTCCGGACCGTCCACCGCCACGCCGATGTCTCGAATGCGCACCGGTGCGCCGTTCCTATAGGCGATCACCACGTCGTTCCAAGGTGCCGCTTTCAGCAACTGATCGTTGGTGTAGATCGTCATGCTGCGCTTCGGTCCGTTGATCGACCCCTTGGGCGCATCGACGGTGGCGGTGGCGATGACGTTGGCCACGTCCTCCATCTGCAAACCCATGGCCGCGAGCTTGGTGGGATCAACCTGCACCCGCACCGCGGGCTTTTATGGACGGCCAGAATCAATATCGACGAATCGGCCGGGTTGACCTTGCGGTAGGTCGGCGGAGTGGGCAGATTCTTGGGTAATTGTCCGCCGGCAGCGTCAATGCCGGTCTGTACGTCCAGCGCGGCCGCGTCGATGTTGCGATTCAGATCGAATTGCAGGGTGATCTGACTGGTGCCAAGGACGTTGGTGGACGTCATCTGCGTCAGCCCGGATATTTCCGCGAACTGATATTCGAGCGGCGTTGCCACCGAGGCGGCCATGGTTTCGGGGCTCGCCCCCGGCAACGAAGCACTCACCGAAATGGTGGGGAAGTCGACCTGCGGCAGGGGCGCGACCGGCAACAACGGGAACACGACCAGGCTTACCAGGAAAATGCCGCCCATCAGCAGCGAGGTGGCGATGGGCCGCCGCAGGTCCTTGAGCAGCACCATTGACAGCCGTGGCTGCATTGACGAGCACATGCGTGCCTGCCTGCAGGCGATATTGATTGCTGGTGACGACGCGCTCGTTGAGCGCGAGACCGGAATTGACGACGGTCAGGCCGGCGCTTTCATCGCCGATCTTCAGTGCCCGGACCTCGACGGTGGAATCGCTTTTCACCACGTAGGTGAAGGGGCCGTTGGGCCCGAGCTGCACCGCGGTGGTGGGCAGGGTGAGCACGTTGCGCGCAGTGCGCAACAGCACGCGCGCGTTGACGAACTGCCCGGGCCAGAAAGTGTTGTGCGCATTGGCGAAGATCGCTTTCAGCTTGGCCGTGCCGGTCGCTTGATCGATCTGGTTATCGACCAGCGCGAGAGTGCCCTGATCCAGTTCGCTGTTCCCATCGCGCGACAGGGTCGTGACTTGCACCGCTCCTACGGCAAGAGCAGCGCTGATGGCGGGCAGGTCTTCCTCGGGCAGCGTGAAGATCACCGAGATCGGCTGGACCTGCGTCACCACCACGATGCCCGTAGTGGCTGCCGTATGCACGATATTGCCCGGGTCCACCAGGCGTAATCCCGTGCGGCCGTCGATGGGCGAAGTGATACGCGTGTACTCGAGCTGCGTGTGGGCATTGTCGCTCACCGCCTGGTCACCCTGGAGCTGTGCGCCAAGCTGATCCACCATGGCCCGCTGCGTGTCCACGGTCTGTTTGCTGGCCAGGTCCTGGTGCTGCAACAACAAGTATCGATCCAGATCTCGTTTCGCATTCACCACCTGCGCCTCGTCCTTCGCCTTGGCGGCGAGAGCTTGCTCGTATGCAGCCTGATTCGGGCGCGGATCGATTTGTGCGAGCAAGTCGAAACCCGTGCCGTGACGGTCACCGTGTAGAAGGCTTGTACGGTTCCAAGGCCGAGGAGATAAATCGGCACGTCGGCGTGCGCCACTGCCGCGGCATCGACGGCGATTGCGGGCGGCGGCCGGTGCGCGGCTGCGTCGGCGGCGCGCTTTTGGCTGATGCATGCGCCATGCAAACAGCAACACGGCCGCCACGACGAGAACGCCTACCCACGAATATTTGCGGATTGTCGACTGATCTTTCATCGATGCCTCACCCTTGCTGCCAGCCGCCGCCGAGCGCCGTGAACAAATCCACCAGCGACTGCAAATGCAGGTAGTTCACTTGTACCAATTGATCCTGTGCGCTGAACAGCGCGTTTTCCGTGCCGAGTACGGTCAATATGTTCACGGTTCCGGCGGACATCTGCTGCTGCGCAAATTCGAACGCGCGGTGCGCGGTGGCGACGGCGTCCTGCTGGCGCTTACGCTGCTCCGCCGTTTGCTGGGCCGCCACCAATGCGCCCTCTACATTGCTGAATGCCGTGAGCACGGTCTTATGGTAGGTCGTCAACAGTTCGGTATAGCGCGCTTTGCTGTACGCGACCTGACCGCGCAGCACGCCGCCATGGAAGATCGGCTGCAGCAGGCCGGCGCTGACGGAGTACACGCGGTTCGGCGGACTCACCAACGAGGTGAGTGCCGAACTTTCGTAGCCGCCGCCGGCGGTAAGTTGGATGCTGGGAAACAAGGCGGCGCGCGCGACGCTGCTGATGACCGTCAGCGCAACGGTTTGTTGATCGTAGCGGCTGGCCACCGCAGCGGCGCGAGCGGCAGCACGCAGCGCGCGGTTCTTTCCCCAGAAATCCAGTTCGTAGCTGGCCGTCAATTCCGCACTGAAGACGTTGAATACCCGCGGCCCCGCGCCGGAGATTGCGCCGCGCTCGCGAGTGGCCGTGAATCCTGCGTCGAGCGAGGGAAGCAGCGCGGCACCGGCAATGCGCACCTGCGCGTCTGCTTCTTGGACGCGTGCGACGGCGCCGGCTAGATCATCATTGCTGCGTTGCGCTTCTGCGATCAGTGAATCGAGCTGCGGCGAGCCAAAACCCCGCCACCAATCAGCCGCCGGCCACACCGAGTCGGCGGCGCTGCCGGCTGACTCCTGCCATTGCGTCGGCACCTTAATCTCAGGACCTTTGTAGGCGGGCCCCACACTGCAGCCGCCGAGCCCGCCCCATAGCGCGGCAAAAAGCGCCACGGTCGAAGCCATTTCATGGCAGTCACCCTGGGCTCGCGGCCATTAAACGCGAGTGGTCGGAATGTTAAGTTCGGTTAATCTGGATTCACGTTCGGGGTGACGTAGGCGGCAATGAGCGCGCGCACCGCGGGCAGAGCCGCGGAAATCGGCCCGCTGCCGAGCGGGAAAATCAACCGCGTGAAATGGCC
Organism: Gammaproteobacteria bacterium; assembly: GCA_043742845.1. Classification (GTDB taxonomy): domain Bacteria; phylum Pseudomonadota; class Gammaproteobacteria; order Steroidobacterales; family Steroidobacteraceae; genus Bog-1198. The sequence goes on along the minus strand of JAYTXS010000353.1, from coordinate 2,265 downwards.
GCCGTCCAGCAGCAGCATGAGCGCGTCACCCAGGCTCTCGGCGTCGCGTGCGCCCATGGCTCGCGCCAGAGAGTGCAGCCGCTTGCGCACCTGTTCCTTATACGCACGCACCAGACTGCTCAATACAGCCTCTTCTTCCGAGATTTCCACCGCTGCATTGCCCAGTGCGCAGCCACGGCAACTATTGGACTTGGCGATTTCCAGTTGAGCTTCGAACAATGCCTCCACTTGACGGCGCGGATCATCGGGAAACCGCGCCACCGCAGCGTCCCACCAAGCCCAGTACTCGCGCTCCTGCTCGCGTAGATATTCGGTCACGAGCGCGTCCTTTGACTCGAAGCTGCGGTAGAAGCTCATTTTGTTCGAGCCGGCCTCGGCGGCAATCGCATCCACCCCCACGCCGTGAATGCCGTGGCGATAAAACAGCTCGCAAGCCGCCTCAAAGAGGCGGTCGCGCACCCGCATTCGGGCGTTTGGCGCACCCGTGACGGGAATTGGCTCGTGTTCGGTGCTCATGCCCCGCCCATGTTACTTACTAGTAACTTACATGGACAGGGTCAACGCCTCAAAGTTCGCAGGAGATACCCACTCGCGACCCACTTGCCGTGACTCACTCGCGGCCGTGGCAGCCGGTGCGGTTCAAGGAGACGGCGACCCCGCTGTAGGCCCACAACAGTAATGCAATGACGCTGCCTCCGGGCAGGGCGAGCACTTCAGGGTCGAAACCCGCACCGATGCTCTGGATTCGGGTGGCGATTCGGCCAGCATTCGATTCTATAAAATTCAACATTCGCATCTCCGGCGGCGCGCGGCTGGGGCCGTGGCGCTAGCTGCCTAAACAACATATGCCTGGGCAACTGTTACATTTAAAAAAACTCAACTATTGGCCAGCATCCGCTTCAACGTTCTCTCCACCTCGCGTACCTGCGCCTTGGTCACGCCCTTCAGCAAGCGGTTGATTACCTTGGCGAGACAGGCTTGCATCTTTGGGAACGCCGTCTTGCCGGCATCGGTCACCTCTAAGGCCATGCTGCGGCGTGTATGCGCCAACGGCACGCGCCGGATGAGACCCTTCGACTCCAGCCGATCAATCATGCGGCTCATCGCGCCGCGATCGTAGTCCATGTACTTACACAGTTCACAAGCCGAATTCGCATGACCTTTGAGCAAGTTCGCAATGATCACGAATTGAGCGGCCGTGACCTCGAGCGAGGCGACTTGCGCGTCGCGGAGAAACTCCTCATCCATGCCGCTCAGCATGGCCATACGCACCTGGCTCAACAGCGGCGCCAAGCTGCCGTTCAGGTCCGTGGATTTCAACTCGTGGGTATTGCTCATGTAAGCTCGCCTGCAGTCAATATAGTTGCCGCGGCAACAATTGTCAAGGCAGCAGCTTAGCCTCGACCGCGCCAGTGCACCAGGAAATCAGTCACCGCAGAGGATTGCAGCGCGCGCATCGCTTCGAATTCGCCGGTTCGCTGGCTGAAAAGCAGTTCGCCGTCCTCGCCTAGGATGGCAAGCGCGGGCACGCCCTTATTCAAGGGAATATGGTAGCGATCCGCAATATCCAGGTTTTCGTTGAGTCTGCCGATGTTGATATGCACCAGGATGAAATTCGCATCCAAAAGCGGCGCATTCACGGAGTCGTGAAAGTAATAGTCGAGGACGTGGCAATCCGCGCACCAATTACCGCCGAAGTCGAGGATGAGCCGTTTGTGTGCCGAGCGCGCCGTGGCAAGGGCCGCACTCAAGTCCTTGTTGGCGACAGCCGCGGCGGGATAAATATCCTGCCCAGAAGCTCGAGTGCCGACGTTCGTTAACGCAGCGATGACCGTGGTCAACACTGCCGCTGCAAAGGTTCGCTGACGGCGGGTCATGAGAAACCATAGCGCTTTAACGGCGGCTCATCAACTGGGCGAGCAGACCGTTAAACTTGGCGCCCAGCAGCTGGAACAAGGCTGCTAGCGCGGTCGGCTAACCGCGTGCGAGTCTGCTTCAGCGGGCGTTATCTTTGCTGCGGCCGTCGGCGTGTCGTCGTCCACTTCCAGCCCGTCCATATACAGGTTGTCCTTTTCGTTGTCGACACGCAGGACGGTGTCCGGATTGTGGGCCTTCTTGTACCCCGTGTGGTCCACCGCGCGTGGCTGTTCCGAGCCGTCCAGCGCAGTGCCTCGAAGCTTGGTTTCGCCGGATGTTGCCACGTCAGAAGTATCGAACTCAGATTTTGAGTTTCCCATGCCGAACTGCGTTGGAGAAAATGACGCG
>JAYTXS010000352.1:0-15428 GCA_043742845.1 Gammaproteobacteria bacterium | reverse complement strand
CTTTCCGCATGGCCTCAAGATCGCCTTTCCACGTAAGCTTTCCGCGAGCGGCACGAATGCGCTCTTGCCGCTTCACCTGGATCATCAGGCGAAGGCAGTCCTCGACGACCCGCCGCTTGGTGCGAATACCGGTGAGACGCAAGGCCTCCGTCATGAGCTTTTCGTCGATCACGATGTTGGTGCGCATAAATGGAACCGTTGGAGTGTGTACGAACGACCTACAGTATACACACCGATGAACGAAGCCGAAGCATGTCGGAGCTAACCTCTACCGGCCATCTGAAAATGGGACTTTTTAAACGAAATGACCGCGGCGGCCTTCTACACGCTGGACGGGACGACGCCATCGACCTCGTCGACGACTTATAGCGGAACCGCCATCACCATTGGCGTTACGGAGTCGTTGAAGGCGATCGCAGAGGGGGGGCGGCTGTGCGCGTTCTCCCGTGCGCAGCGCCCACTATGTGATTCAGTGAGTTGGGCGACGTCTCGGTTCTAAGCTACATCGTATGAGTGGGCTTGTCCCCGCCGAGCGCGCCGGCCAGGTAATTCTCGATTTTCTTCTGGGTATTGCCGCGGTCCTGATCGCTAAATTGCACGCCGATTCCGGCAGTGCGCTTGCCCTGGGCGCCCTTGGGCGTCATCCATATCACGCGGCCGGCAACCGGCAGCTTCTCTTCCTCACCCATCAAATTCAGCAGCATGAAGACTTCATCGCCCAAGCGGTAGTTGCTGTTCGTAGGAATGAACAGGCCGCCGTTCTTTACGAAGGGCATATAGGCAAGGTATAGCGCACTCTTATCCTTGATCGTGAGTGTCAACAGACCCGGTTTGTTACTTGGACTTCGCAATTCCTATCATTCCCACAATAAGCCTTATTTCGCCAATGCCGCCCGGCCACCGAGCAGCAAGGCCTCCAGTGCCAGTTGTTGATTCATGCCGGTCGATGCAAAACGCCGCAACTCACGGGCGGCGTCCAGTAGCTCGAATAGCGCCCTTATCTTGGCCTTAAGTAAAGCGGCAGGCAAGCGGACGGGTTCCGCACTTTGAGGTGAATTGGCCTCTCCGAGGGCTGCATGTACGCGCTGTGTGATCCAGTTCTCAAGCCAAGTGATGCGCAGCCCCGGATTGGATTTCAGCCAGCGCTCGGCCAACAAGGTCACGTCCACGGAGCCCTCCGCTAGCTGCCGCAAACACCCCCGCATATCGCCATCGAGGGCAGCGATTCCCATCGCGTCCAATTCCAAGGCCAGCAGCGGCGCCCCGCCCGCGAGGGCCAGTGCCGCTTCCCAACGCGTATTGTCGGGGGCGCCCGGCGCCGCTTGCGCACTCAGCCAGGCCAGCGCCGCGTCGGCGGCAGGAGGTTGCAAGCTCATGCGCAAGCAGCGGCTGGCGATGGTCGCCGGCAACCGATGACTGGGTCTGGCAATCAGAATCAGCATCGTGTCCGCCGTCGGCTCCTCCAAGGTCTTCAAAAAAGCGTTGGCGCCGTTGGCGTTTAGCGACTCGGCGCCTTCGATGACCCCCACCTTGTAGCCGCCTCGATAACTCTTGAGGGTCAATGACTCGATCAGGGCGCGCACCTGATCAACCTTGATCTGCTGCGCATCTTCCTGCACTCGCACGTAGTGCGAATCCGGGTGGCTGTCCGCGCGCAGCAATTGGCAAGAGGCACACACGCCGCACGGTTTCGCGTCGGTAGATTCGCACAGCGCCAGAGCGGTGAGCCAATACGCCAGTGGCTCCGCGCCAAGCCCCGGCGCGGACAGCAGCAATAGGGAATGCGGCAAGCGTTGTGCCGCGAGCGCGGCTCGCAGTCGCGATTGCGCGCCGCCAAGCCAGGGCAGTGAATCAGCGTTCAGGAAATCCACGATCGCTTCGCGAGTAATTCAATCACTTGTGCCGCGACTCCGTCGGCGGACTGGGTCGCATCAATGACGCGGATTCGATCGGGTTCGGCGTGCGCTCGTGCGCGATAGACCTCGCGCACGCGTTCGAAGAACTCGGCGCGTTCGCTCTCGAAGCGATCAACGACCGCACCGGAATTGCGCCCGCGCGCCCGATTGAGCGCCTGTTCCACCGGCGCATCCAGCCACAGGGTAAGGTCCGGCCGGCGCCCGCCTTGCACCATCACTTCCAACTGCCGGATGGTCTCCATGCTGACCCGGCGGCCGCCACCTTGGTACGCGTACGTGGCATCCGTGAAACGATCGCACAGCACCCAGCGGCCGGCGCGCAGATTCGGCTCCACGTGATTGGCCAAGTGCACGGCGCGGCCGGCGAACATCAGCAATAGCTCGGCAGTCGCCGGCAGAGATTCACCTGCCGCGCTATCCAAGACGATGCCGCGGATCCTCTCCGCCAATGGCGTGCCGCCAGGCTCGCGGGTCACCACATGATCAATACCGCGTCCGCGCAAGCTGTCGGAGAGGCGCGCGACCAGCGTGGTCTTGCCGACTCCCTCGATTCCTTCGAGGGTCAGAAAACGCCCCGCCGTCGCACTCATCGCGGCGCCCCCGCGGCGGCCTTGCGGCGATGATGCGCCACATAGGCTGCGACGGCGGCGTTGTGTTCCTCGAGCGTCGCGGAGAACACATGGCTGCCGTCATCCTTGGTCGATGCGACGAAATAAATGGCCGCGGATTTCTCCGGATGCGCCGTCGCGCGAATGGCCGGTGCACCGGGCAGCGCAATCGGCGTCGGCGGCAGACCCGCACGCGTATAAGTGTTATACGGTCCGTCGGTGTGCAGGTCTGCGCTGCGAATATCGCCGTCGTAGTTCTCGCCCATGCCGTAGATGACCGTCGGATCGGCTTGCAAGCGCATGCCCAACTGCAAGCGGTGCAGGTAAAGTCCGGCGATTTTTCCAATCTCTTGCGGCAAGCCGCTCTCCTTCTCGACGATCGACGCCATGATCAACAACTCACGCGAGCTCTGCAGCGGCTGCCCCGGCTCGCGCTCTGCCCATGCCGTATTCAATTCTTTCTCCAGCGCGGCATGCGCCTGACGCAGAAGCTCCAGGTCCGTGGTACCACTGATAAATCGGTAGGTCTGCGGTAGGAATTGTCCCTCGGGCGGGATGCCCTGAAGCCCAAGCTTATCCATCAGATTCGGCGCCTCGACGGCCAGAGTGATCATGATATCGGGATTGTGCCGCAGGGCGGCAAGCATATCCTGCACCCGCCAGCCATCGACGATGGTGAACGAGTGCAGCAACACCTGACCGCTCACCATCTTCGTCAGCAGTTCGCGTGGCGTGATACCTGGTTGAATTTCATACTCTCCCGCCTTGACCGCAAGCGCGAGCCGCGACCAGCGGGCATAAAACACCCAGGCGCGCGGATGAGCAATGACGCCCTGCCCGGCCAATTCCGCCGCGATTCGCGCAAAACTCGTCCCCGGGTTGACCTTGAAGCGCAGCGGCGCCGCGAGCCGCACCGTTTCGTCCAGGCTGCGCACGTCCCGTCTGATGAGAAGGACGGCGCCTGCGGCGAGAAGCAGCGCGCAGCACACCAGTCCGAGACGCCAGGTCCGGCTCACAATAAATCCAATTGCTCGCGCAGCCGGACCGTGGTGTCGAAGGACTCGAACTTAAGCCGCTCCCTGCCGTGCGCGATCATGGCTACCGATTTCAATCCGACGACGGCATTGCTCATGAACACCTCCTCGGCTGCGATCAAGTCCCGCCATCGTATGCGGCACTCCACCGGCTGCAGATGCAGAGTGCACGCCGCTTGCAAGACCCAGCGGCGCATCACGCCGGCGACACCGCAATGGTCGAGTGCCGGCGTCCGCAGCAACGAGCCCGTGCGTAAGAACAGGTTCGACATGGTACCGCAGACAATGTTCTCCTCGGTGTCGCGCATCAAGCCCTCCCACACACGCGGATCCCGCCATTCCGCGCGCGCGAGCACCGCTTCCAGACGATTGAGCGTTTTGAGCCCTGCAAGACGGGGATTTTGTCCAAGCGTCGTCGCGCATAGGCGCAGCCGCACGTGCGTGGGGGCTGCGTCACGTGCAGAGGTGGCGCGGTCATGCACGCCAGGAGGCAAGTCATGCAAAGACAGTATGCGTGTGCTGCGCTCCCTCCCCGAAGCTCGATAACCGCGAGCGCCCGGTCCGCGCGTGACAATCAGCTTCAGCACGGCGTCGCGGCGCCGCTTAGCGGCTGTGGTCAGTTCACGGCGCAGTCCACGCAGTGCGGGAGCTGCAATCTCAAGCCGCCGGCAGCCGGCATACAGCCGCTCCAAATGATACTGCAGCAGCCTCACCTCACCGTGACGCACCCGCATGGTCTCGAAGACTCCATCGCCATACTGCAATCCGCGATCGCGGTAATCGATGTGCGTGCCTTTGCGGCCATTGATCCATGTGGTCATTCAAATCGCCAGCGCACGCAGCAAGCCCTCGGCTTTGGCGCGTGTCTCGGCGAGTTCCTGCTCGGGATTGGAATCCGCCACGATTCCGGCTCCGGCGCGAAACTTGAATACTCCCGCCTGTGCGGTGATGGTGCGAATCAGGATATTGAGGTCGCAACTGCCGTCGCGATTCAGGTACCCGACCGATCCGGTGTACGCCCCGCGGGCGATTCCTTCGAGCTCGGCAATGACCTCCATGCAGCGGACCTTGGGGCAGCCCGTAATGGTGCCGCCGGGAAACAGCGCGCGGATCACGCCGACGGGCGACACCTCTTCGCGCAAGCGACCGCTGACGTTCGAGACGATGTGGTGCACATGAGCGTAGGTTTCGATGCTCATATACTCATCGACGCGCACCGACCCTGCGGCGCACACCCGGCCCAGATCGTTGCGCTCCAAGTCGATCAGCATGACGTGTTCCGCCCGCTCTTTCTCGTTGCCCAACAACGACCGAATGAGCGCGGCGTCAGCCTGTGCAGTAGCGCCTCGTGGACGAGTGCCGGCAATCGGGCGCGTCGAAACCGTGTCGCCGCGAATCGACACCAGCCGTTCGGGCGAAGAACTGAGCAGCGCGAAATTCTCGTAGCGCAGCAGCGCCGCAAAGGGGCTGGGATTGGTGGCGCGCAGGCGCCGATAAATCATCACGGGGTCGAGCGCTGCGCTGGGGATTGCCTGCCAGCCCCTGGACAAATTGGCCTGGTACACATCGCCTGCCGCCACATACTCGAGGGCGCGACGCACCGCGGCGAGAAATGTCTCTGCGTCGTCCTCCTCGATTCGAAATGAAGCGCCGGAAGTCGCCGCTTCGGCCTCACGCGACGTCTGGAGTTCACGCAACTGCCGCACCCGGATTTCGAATTCCTCAAGCAGGCTCTCATGCCCGGGCTCGGCAATCAGCCAGGCCTGGCCGCTGGAGCGGTCGCGTACCCACGCCGCCGGCGCGCGAATGGCCAATGCGATAACGGGATCGCTGCTGCGCGGCAAGCGCAGACGAGGCTCGATTTCCGCAACCAGTTCGTAGCCTAAGTACAGCAGCCAGCCGCCGCTGAAGGGCAGACCGGGCGCCGCTTCCGGCGTTCGCAGCGTGCTCCACCATTGCTCAAGAGCGGAAAGAAAACCGGTTGCGCCCGCGTGAGGACCGGACAGACTACCGTCCGACCCCAAGCGCAGGCATTCGCCGCCGGCCATGGGCAAGATGTCGAACCCGCGGCCGGCCCCCGCCGTGCCGGCGCCGCTTTCGAGAAGCCCGGGATAGGACGCCGGAAACTTCTCGATGAGAGTCAGCGGCTCAAGATCGGCGAAAAATGAGCGAACCGTTGGTGCCACCGAACCCAAACGAATTTGACAGGGTATATTCAAGCGACATCTTGCGCGCGAAGTTGGGCACGTAGTCGAGGTCACAGCCCTCGCCCGGCGTGTGCAAATTAATGGTCGGCGGCACCACCTGGTCGCGCAATGCGAGCACGGAAAAAATAGCTTCCACGGCGCCGGCGGCGCCCAACAAATGACCGGTCATCGATTTGGTTGAGCTGACGGCTAGCTTGTCCGCGGCCGGGCCGAATGCGCGGCGTATCGCCAACGTTTCTGCACGATCGCCCAACTCCGTCGAGGTGGCGTGCGCGTTGACGTACTGCACCTGGTCCGGATTTAGTTTCGCATCGATGAGCGCCTTCGCCATCGCCTTGCGCGCTCCTTCGCCGTCATCCGGCGGAGCAGTCACGTGGCAGGCATCGCCGCTCATCCCAAAGCCGACGATCTCGGCATAAATCCTCGCGCCGCGCGCCTTGGCGTGCTCGTACTCCTCGAGCATCATCGCACCGGCGCCATCTCCCATGACGAAGCCGTCTCGGTCCTTATCCCAGGGCCGGCTTGCGCCTTGCGGATCATCATTGCGCTGCGACAACGCCTTGGCTTGTGCAAAGCCGCTCATGCCGGTGGGACAAGTGGACATCTCCGAACCGCCGGCCAGCATGGCATCCGCGTCGCCGAATTGAATCAAGCGCATCGCCAAGCCCAATGCGTGAGTCGATGTGGTGCAGGCGGTGGCAACGGCCAGATTCGGACCCGTCATTTTGAAGGCGATCGATAGATGACCGCTGACGAGGTTGATGATGCTTGCGGGAATGAAAAACGGCGACACCCTCTTCGGCGAATGATTCTCGAGATACTTGTCATAGGCCTGCTCGATGGACTCGAGGCCGCCCATTCCGGATCCCATCATCACGCCGATGCGGTCGGCATTCGATTCCGTCACCTGCAATCCCGAATCGCGCATGGCCTGCATGCCGGCCACCACTCCATATTGCATGAAGGCATCCATGCGGCGCGCGTCCTTCGAGGTCATATAGGGCGCAAGATCGAGTTCGCGGATCTCTCCACCGAAGTGCGTTGGAAAGTTGCTCGTGTCGAATCGAGCTACCGGGCCGATGCCGCTGCGGCCGGCCATGACAGAGGCCCACGCGCCCTGGACATCGTTGCCCACCGGCGAGACGATTCCGAGACCCGTAACAGCCACGCGTCGCTTACTCAACCGCAGTTCCTCACGAGGATTTGCATAGTTCGCCCGCGCCCCTGGGGCCAAGGCATTGCCACGCTACCCAATGGGACTCAGGCCTTGCCCTTGTGCGAATTGATGTAGTCGATGGCCTGCTGAACCGTGGTGATTTTCTCGGCGTCCTCGTCAGGAATTTCCGTCTCGAATTCTTCCTCGAGCGCCATCACCAGTTCAACCGTGTCCAGCGAGTCCGCGCCTAGATCGTCGACGAAGGAGGCGTCATTCGTGACTTCTTCTTCCTTCACGCCCAGCTGTTCGGCCACGATCTTCTTAACTTGCTGCTCAACAGTACTCATCGTTATGGTGTCCTCTCGGAATTGCTATTTATGCACAGAACTGAAAAAAGCCCGCGACCAGCCTTAAGGAATCGACGGGCGCGTATTTTATGTGAACCTGGGGGCGACGGCTACCTTGAAGCACATTTGACTTGCGATCGAGACCTTTCATATTGACAAACATCTCAAGGCATGTACATCCCGCCGTTCACATTCAAGGTTTCGCCGGTGATGTAGGCGCCGTCGGGGGAACACAGAAACGCCACAGCGGCAGCTATATCCGCAGGTTGTCCCAGCCTTCCCAAGGGGATCTGCGCGTTTAGGGCGGCGCGCTGCGCCTCGGCCAGCGCTCGAGTCATGTCCGTGTCGATGAAGCCCGGCGCGATCGCGTTCGCCGTGATGCCGCGCGAGCCTACTTCCCGGGCCAACGATTTGGTGAAGCCGATGATCCCTGCCTTCGCGGCGGCATAATTAGCCTGCCCCGGATTCCCGGTCAGGCCGACCACCGATGTAATACTCACAATGCGGCCCTTGCGCGCCTTCATCATGCCGCGCAACACCGCCTTCGATAGCCGGAATACCGACGCCAGATTGGTGTCGAGCACCGCATCCCAATCCGCCTCTTTCATGCGCAACAGCAAGGTGTCGCGGGTGATGCCGGCGTTGTTGCACAGAATTCCGACCGCCCCTTCCCGGGCTTCGATGTCCTTGATCAACGCCTCGATGGACTGCGGCTTGACCACGTCGAGCACCGCGCCACGACCGCCGTGCACCGCCAGAGTCTCGCTGATCCTGGCCGCTCCCTCAGGTGTCGTGGCGGTACCGATGACTCGGGCCCCGTCGCGGCTCAGTCGTTCGGCGATGGCAGCACCAATGCCGCGCGTGGCGCCGGTGACCAACGCAATTTCTCCGTTTAGCATAGGGCTTCCTTCATAGTTTCGCCGCGGCCAGCGCATCGTCCAAGGACTGCGAATCCTCGAGTGCCGACATCTTCAGGTCTCGGTTCTTATCGACGCGCCGATTCAGGCCCGTCAGTATCTTGCCTGGACCGCATTCCACGATCTGGGTGGCACCGGCGGTAATCATCGTTCGCACCGTCGCGGCCCAGTACACCGGGGTGTAGAGCTGCTTGACGAGACCGGCACGAATGGCTGCCGCACTGCTATGCGTACGGATGTCTACGCCATAAACGGCGACTCCTGCAGGCGGCGTGATAGTGGTGTTCTCGAGCCGCGCACGCAGTTGCTCGGCGGCCGCCTGCATGAGCGAGCTGTGCGCGGGTACGCTGATGGGCAGCGTTATGGCCCGGCGCGCGCCTTTGGCGGTGGCGATTTCGATGGCCCTGGCAACGGCCGCGGCATGGCCTGCAATCACCACCTGGCCCGGAGCATTGAAATTCACGGCCTCCACCACCTCGCCCTGAGAGGCTTCGCGGCACGCCTCATCGATATCGATGTCTTCGAGCCCCAGGATGGCTGCCATGGCGCCCTCGCCTGTCGGCACTGCCGCCTGCATCAATTCGCCGCGATGCTTGACCAAATCCACCGCGCCGCGAAAATCCAAGGCGCCGCCCGCCACCAGCGCCGTGAATTCGCCGAGGCTGTGACCCGCCATCATCGAGGGCACCGGGCCGCCGCGCTGGCGCCACAGGCGATAGGTCGCCACGCCCGCGGTGAGCATCGCGGGCTGCGTGCGTTCGGTCGAGTTGAGGGATTCGGCCGGCCCTTCCTGGCATAACTGCCAGAGATCGTAGCCGAGCACTGCCGAGGCTTCGGCGAAGGTCGCCTCGATTACGGGCGAGCCCGTCGCCAGCGCGCTTAGCATGCCGAGGGACTGCGATCCTTGGCCGGGGAATACAAATGCAAGTGACATGGACTTATGGCCTTAACGTACTGGAGCGGTGGCGAATTATAGCGATCCGCAGCGACAGCACAGCCCCTAAGATGAACCCGCTCATCGCGCCGTACAGATGTGCATCGACCACGATCAACGGGGCCGCCGATCCGCCCCATTGCTCCCAGCACAGCTTGACGCCCAAGCCCACAACGAGAATCCAGCGGTCCCAAGCGCGCGTCGCCAGGTGTTTCATGGCTCCCGCGGCCATCACCGAATGCAGCACCCCGGACGCTCCGACGTACCAGCTGACACGCGGGCTCAGCCACCACAACCCTGAACTGATCGCTAATGCGCCCCCGAGCACGATGGCACACCATTCTACCGGGTCGTAGTCTTGCGCAAACAGCGACCACATGAGCACCAGTCCCAGCTCATTCAGGATAAGGTGGTGCGCATCCAAGTGCACCATGTGGGCTGTGAGCAACCGCCACCATCCACCGGCTGCAATGGCGCTGCGATCATAGCGCAGCAATTGACCCACACTGTCGCCAAGACCCAACACCGCATCCAGCACGAGTAAAATAAGCAGCAACCAAATCCATCGGCCGCGATCCCACTGTAGTGCGGAAGCGATCGGAGAGAAGCGGTTTGTGGGGTCGCGAGGCATCGATGTCCCTTATTTTGGTATCATTCACGCAATCTTCGAGGTCATTATGCGCAATCGCCAACGCGGTTTTACCCTTATTGAGATCATGGTCGTCGTGGTCATTCTCTCAGTGCTGGGCGCGCTCGTGGTGCCTCAAATCATCGACAAGGTGGATGTCGCTAAGGTAAAGCGGGCGCAAAGCGATATCCGAGCGGTCCAAACCGCCTTGGACTTGTACCGGCTCGATAACTTCAAATACCCGACCACCGAACAGGGGCTGCAGGCATTGGTCAAGCAGCCGGTCGATCCCACCATCACCAACTACAATCCCAATGGCTACTTGAAGTCGCTGCCCAAGGATCCGTGGGGCAATGTGTATCAATACGCCAATCCCGGCGCCGACGGCCGCGAGTATGAGATCACGACCTTCGGCCGCGACGGTAAGCAGGGCGGCGAGGGTTACGACGCGGATATCAGCACCGCGACTCTCGATCAAAAATAGGCGTGCCGCGAGGCAGTGCCGCAGCATGCGCAGCAAGGGCTTCACCCTGGTCGAGATTCTGGTGGTGGTCGTGATCATCGCCATCATGGTCTCACTCGCGGTTCTATCGATCGGCGTCACCGGGCGCGACGGGCAACTGGACGAGGAGAGCCGGCGAATCGAGGGGCTGGTCGGCCTGCTGCACGAGCGCGCACTATTGGAAGGCCGCGATTTCGGATTGAGAGTAGAACCCAGCGCCTATGAGTTCGTCGTCTACGAGCCGCGTCGTGATCGCTGGCTCGCGCTCGATCAGGAACGCGAGTTTCGCCATCGCGACCTTCCCAAAGGCGTGACATTCCAGCTAGAACTCGATTCCCAGGTCGTCGTCATTAAAGCCATCGACCGGAATTTATCCAGCGACGAAGCGCCGCCCGGGCCGCAAGTGGCGATCGCCGCGAGCGGCGAAGGTACGCCCTTTCGACTCACGTTGCAGCGAGAAGGAACGACGGCGAAGGCTTCGGTGGATGGCGACGCACTCGGCAAGATCAGCCGTGTCAGCTCGGATCAAGCCGCTTCGAACCAACCGGGAAAGCGCTCTTGAGTCGCAGGCTCCTGCACGGGTCTGAAGCGCTGCTGCGCGACCGCGGCGCAGGCTTCACCTTGGTTGAAGTCCTGGTCGCCTTGATAATCGTCACCATCGGTCTGGCGGCGCTCATGATCACCGTCAGCAGCACCGCGCGCACCAGCAACACTCTGCGGGAAAAGACGCTCGCCCAATGGATGGCGCTCAATCGCCTCACGGAAGTGCGGCTGAATCTCACCAAATTTGGGCAAAACACCGACACCGGCGAGATCAACTACGCCAATCGAACCTGGCACTACGACACCCGTTATTTCGACACTAGCTTCGCCTCCATGAAGCGCGTCGTGGTGCGCATCTACGCCGGAGACGCCAAGACCAAGGGCAACCCGGTAATCGAATCGACGGGATTTCTGAGTACCGCACTCAGCACGCCAGGCAGTTCCAACAGCACGGACTGGACTTCGGGCACCACCGTGCAGCCTGCCCCGACGCCTTCGCAATGAAACCGCTGCGCAGGTCGACCGCCAACGGGGGATTCACCTTGATCGAAATCATGGTGGCGCTATTGATTCTGGGCATCATGGCCGCTCTGGGCTACGGCACTTACCGCGCAGCGCGCCTATCTGCGGAACGCACCGAAGAGTCGCTGCAGCGCTCGCGCGAAATCGAATTCGGCATGCGCATGCTGGTGCAAGACTTGGCGCAAACGGTGCCGCGTCCGGTACGCGATATTTTGGGTCAATCCCGCCTCCCCGCGCTGCAGGGCAGCGGCGGATTCGGTACGCTCACCGTGCCGACCACGGGTTCCGGCAGCGGCGTCGGATCAAGTTCAGGAATGAGCTTCGCCACGCAGAGCTTCACCAGCCAGAACTTCAATTCAAGCTCCAGTGGCGCTAGCGGCGCGAACAAGGATGTAGCGCCGCTGATCGATCTCACCCGCGGCGGCTGGTCCAATACTGCCGGTCAGCAGCGCAGCACGCTGCAACGCGTCTCTTACGCCATGGTGGGCAATGTCATCAAGCGCAGCTACCAGATGAACCTGGATACGGTGCAGGGCAACAAGCCGGTGGTGCAGGACCTTCTGACCGGCGTCAAGGCCATTCAGCTACGTTATCTCGACGCCAACCAAGCCTGGCAGCCGCAATGGCCGCCGCAAACGATTGCCCAGCCCGACGCGCTGGCCATCCGACCATTGGCTGTGGAACTCATCATCGAGTTCAAGGATTGGGGACGCATTCGGCGCCTGGTCGAGGTTGCGGGATGAGAACGACGCGCGCCGCAGTTCGGTTTGTCCCGCCGCGCCGGCAACGCGGCGTGGCGCTGATTATCGCGCTGATTTTGGTGGCGCTCGCCACCATTCTCGCCACCAAGCTGACCTTCGACGGATTTCTCGAGAGGCGCCGCACCATCGGCGTGCTGGCCGCTGAACAAGCCCTGCACTTCGGCATGGGCGCGGAGGCGCTGGCCGCCGATGTGCTGCTGAAGGACGCACAAAACACCACGCAAACCACGCTCGCCGCGATATGGGCACAGCCGACCCAGCCGCTGCCCATTACTCCGCAGGAAGATCCGGAAGGAGAGCCCATCGGGACTCTCCAGGGGGCGCTCGAAGATATGCTGGGCCGCTTTAATTTGAATAGCTTGGGCCACGTGATTACGGACGCCAGTCTGCAGAAAACCGTCCAGGATCCGCAGCCACTGCAGCAATTCGAGCGCCTGCTTTCCTCGGTGGGAGTCGAACCTAAATGGGCCGCCATCGCTCGCGATTGGATCGATGCCGACGATATCCCGGGCTCGCCCGATGGTGCCGAGGATCAGATTTACACCTCGCAAATCCCACCTTATCGCACCGGCAACTGGCCCATGATGTCGCCCAGCGAACTAATGAATCTGCCCGGATTCGGCGCGGACCGCTATCGCAAGATCGCACCCTATGTCACGGCACTGCCGAGCGCGGTGCCGCACATAAACGTGTGTACGGCGCCGGCGCTGGTGCTTGAGAGTCTGGCGGATAATTTGGGTGAGTATTCCGACGCATCGTTGGCTATCGGCCGCAAGACCGGCTGTTTTCCGGATTTGCCGACTATTCGGGCGGTTCTTGGGCCCAAGGCGGTTCTGCCGGTGACCAACGTGATGGTCGACAAAAGCACATTCTTCCGCCTGACCACGCGCGTCACGCTTGGCACCACGGAGTTCACCTTGTACAGTCTTTTACAGCGCGGAGCGACCGGCGGCAAGATAACGCTGCTGCTGCGCTCTTTCGGAACCCCTTAAGCTTATGCCACAAACACTCATACTGCGCCTGCCAACCCCCGGACAAGAAGAGACCGAGTGGCTGGTCATCGATGACGCAGGCGAATCGGAAACCACACGGCAGCGCGGCTCCCTGACCCTCGCAGCCGCGGTATCCCATGGCGGCAGAGTCGTGGCGCTCGCGCCCGCCACACAGATTTTGCTTGCGGAGCCCGAATTGCCCCCCGGAAGCGGGGTCAAACTCGCGCGCGCGGTGCCCTTCGCTCTGGAGGAACAACTGACCGAAGACATCGATCAGCTGAGCTTCGCCATCGGCAAGCGCCACACCAACGGTTGTACCCCGGTGGCTGTCGTGTCGCGCAGCGTTCTGCAAGGCTGGCTCGCGGATTTGCGGGCTGCCGGACTTGAGCCGCTGGCGCTGTACCCGGACATCTCTCTGATGCCGGAGAATCCCGGTCAAACCGTGCTGTGGCTGGAGCAGCGGCGGCTTGCGGTGCGGCGCCCCGGCGCTCTGCCTTTCGCCGTTGAGCTTTCGCCGGTCAGCGAGGCTCTGGTGATCGCCGGCGTCATTGCCGATCCACTCGACACTCTCGCCGAGCCCAAGGTTCCGGAGCACGTAGTGCTATACGCGACACGCGAGGACTGGGCACGTTCGCAAAGTGAATTCGAACAGTTGGCCGCCAAGTTCGAATCGTTGAAAGTGCAATTACTGCCCGATGGGCCGCTGCCCTGGCTGGCACGCGAACTGAAGAACATCGATGCCGTCAACCTGTTGCAGGGCGATTTTGCTTCGGATACCGACTTCGGCGCGCGCTGGCGCCAATGGCGCGTCCCGGCGTTGCTGGCCGCAGGATTGCTGACCGCCCACGTTGCCGCACAGGCGGTACAAATTCGTCAGGCCAATCGCGAAACAGCCACGCTCGACGGGCAAATTGCCACGGTGTTCTCTGCCGCCCTGCCTGCCGAAGTCATTCAGGATCCGCGGCGTCAGATGCAGTCGCGCCTCGAGCGCATACATAAATCGGGAGCGAGCCCGGAACACTTTCTGCGCGACTTGAAGGTGCTGAGCGGAGCCATAGCGATGATTCCGCAGACCAACATCGACGCCTTGAGCTATCGCGAGGAATCCCTGGACATGAAACTCACCGCGCCCAGTCTGGCGGCACTGTCGCAGCTCACGCAGCTCATTGGCAAACAAGGCATGACGGCGGAAATTCAGTCCTCCACTCCGATCAGCGGCGGGGTTGAAGCGCACATTCAAGTGCGCAGCCAGACGCCAAAGGCCCACCGATGAACAAGCTGCGCGCCTGGTACGGCGGTTTACAAGAACGCGAGCGGCGCGTAGCCGCGCTCGGCGCCGTGGTCGTGGCGATCATGATTCTGATGTTCGGCATTCTCATGCCGCTGCAATACTCAATCTCGAATTCCGTCACGCGCAACGCCACCAAGCGCGAGGACTTAGCGTGGATGCAGGTGAACGCCGCCGAAGTCCGCGCAGCAGGCAATCAAGTAACTGCGGACACCGGCGAGGCACCGGTAGTCTTGGTCGACCGAGTCGGTCGCGAGGCCGGCCTCGCCGGCGCGTTGCGCGGCACCCAGCCGAACGGCACCGGCGTACGAGTGCAATTGGAAGCAGCCCCCTTTGATGCATTGGTTGCCTGGCTCGCCACCCTGGATGAACGCTATGGGCTCGCCATCGAATCGATCACCCTGGATCGCGCCGCCCGGCCCGGAGTGGTGAATGCCAGCATCACGTTCACTCAGCCGCGGCGCTAAGCCACCGAGCCGCGGCGTTAAGTCACCCGGCCGCGCAGATCTCACTCCGCCTAAACGCTCCTACTGGCCCATCGTTCTCATCGGCCTGGTGGCCGTTCTGGCCGTCGTGATTGTCACGCTGCCCTCTTCCATCATCGCGCACTTCCTGCCGCCGTCAGTTCATGCCGAGGATTTCTCCGGCAGCCTCTGGCACGGCTCGGCAGGCAGGATCAACGTCGATGCGCGCCCTGCGGGTGCACTGGAATGGCGGCTGCATCCGGCATCGCTGTTGGGCATGACGCTGGCTGCGGATCTTCATTGGGTCAAGGGGGGCTTCGTGATCGACGCAGCTGTCACTCTCGATCGGCGAGGATTCACGGCTAAGGACGTCAAGGGCGGCGGCCCCATCGAGGATTTACACGATTTCGGAATCGCTCCTGGCTGGCGCGGAGCCGCGGCCATCGATTTCGGCAACTTGAAGAGTGATTTCGCGAAGCCCTTGGCCGCATCGGGCGAGGTACAGGTGTCGAATCTCGCCTCGGCGCAATTCGCAGACGGCGCGGATTTGGGAGGCTACGCGCTGCGTTTCCCACAAGACGCCGTCAGCGCCGACGGTAACCTCGCCGC
>JAYTXS010000351.1:0-2443 GCA_043742845.1 Gammaproteobacteria bacterium | reverse complement strand
GATCTCCACGTTCTGCATTTTTCTCAGTTGGTTGAGGCGGTAGTCGCGCACCCGCGCCCAGGCGGCGAGTCCGGGCAAGCGTGATTCGCGAGTGACTCTGCCGCCCAATTCCTCGCCGGCCTCCGCGAGATGAACCGAATACCCCCGTTGGCCGAGTACGCGTGCACACTCGAGTCCGGAGGGGCCGGCGCCGATGACCAGGAAGGAATCGTCTCCGGAGCGGGGCGGTACGTTCTCCGGATGCCAGCCTTTGCGCCACTCCTCGCCCATGGTGGGATTCTGAGTGCAGCGGATCGGGGTCATGGTGTGGTCGCCGGTGACGCAGACATTGCAGCCGATGCATTCGCGTATGTCGTCGACATCTCCGTTCTCGATTTTCTTCGGTAAGAAAGGATCGGCGATAGAGGGGCGTGCGGCGCCGATGAAGTCGAGAACTCCGCGACGAATCTGCGACACCATGGTGTCCGGCGAAGTAAATCGCCCGACTCCGACCACGGGCTTGGTGGTGACGGTCTTGACGAAGCGAACGAATTCTTCTTGATAGCCTTCGGCGGCAAATCGCGAGGTTTTCGAGTCGTTGGACCAATCGCTGACGTTGACGTCCCATAGGTCCGGCAGTTCCGCCAGCATCGTGATCACCTCGCGTCCCTCCGAATCGGCCGAGATACCGTCGGTGCCGCGCAGTTCATCGACGGCGAAGCGCACGGCGACGGCGCAGTCGGCGCCCACCGCGTCTTTGGTGTCTTCGATCAGTTCGCGCAGCAGACGCGTGCGATTGATCAGGCTGCCGCCGTACTCGTCGCTGCGATGGTTGTGACGGGTCTGCAGAAAGTGCATGGCCAGGGACAGGCTGTGTCCGGCGTAGACATAGATGATGTTGAAGCCTGCCGTCCTTGCGCGCAGTGCCGCATCGCGGTGCCAGCGCCGATAGTTGCCGATGTCAGCCTTGGTCATGCCGCGCGCCTGCAGCGGTGCATAGCTTGCCGGGTTGACGATGGGGCTGGGGGCGAACGGCACTTCCCGCGAGTAGTGATTCGAGGCGCACATGCCTGCGTGCACCAGCTCGATGGCGGCCAAGGCGCCGTGCTTGTGAATGGCGTCCGTCATGAGAGCGAGCGCTGGCACATCGCGGTCATCCCAAATTCTGCCCTCGATATAGGGAGAGACATCGGTGGATGGGTGGATCTCGACTTCTTCGGTGCTCACTACCGCCCAGCCACCTTCGGCTTTCACGCCGCGCATGGCGGCATGGGCCTGTGGCCGGACATAGCCCATGCCATTGCAGTGAGGGACCTGAAAGAATCGGTTCTTCGCGACTAGTGGGCCGATCTTCACCGGTTCGAATAAGATGTCGAAGCGAGGATCGCGGGTCACGGTCGGTCTCCGGTGAAATGCGTGGGCAGCGGACGTCGCCGAATTGTACGTGAGGTCATTGAGGGGAGGGTTAGCGCCGGGTGGCGGAAGGTTATCGCAGCCGTAGCCGCTCTGCGTACCCGGTGAGCTCCAGATAACCGCGACCGACCGCGCGATTCTGTTCATAGGCGCGTACCGCGCCTTCCCAGTAGATCGCGCCGGTGGATAGTCGCGTGTCGTTTTCTTGATCATCCATCAGGGGCTGAAGATCGAACTCTCGGTTACCCGCCCGCACCTGCCATTGCACGGGATAGACAATTTCTGTCCGCGGCGAGGCCCAACGGCGGCCGGGTCGAAATTCGACGTCTCCGGGACCGAGAATTTGAATCTGACCGTCGTTGCCGCGAAGCGTGCCGCCGGCCCAGCGTGATTCCCCCTGTGCGCCGCGGATGCGAAACGCCATGAGCGCTGCGCCGTCATCCAGATTGATGCCGATCCAGTCCCAACCGATGGCCTCGGCGTCCAGGTACTCGCTCGACCATTCGTGATCGAACCATGCTTCGCCGCTGACGCGGTCAGGGCTGCCTTTGCGTTCAATGGCCCCTGCTACGACAAGGTGCGGCAAGCTGTAGTAGTAGCTCGCGGCCGATGCGGTGGGCCCCTTGCGGCTGACTCCGGCCTCGCCGTTCAGCAGAACGCGCTGCGTCTGCGCGAGAGTGAGGTCAAAAGAAAAATCGTCGGCTTTGATCTTCGCCGCATACGTGGACGAATGATCTGCTGAAGGCACGGCCGCATGGTCGCCTAAATGGCCAGTCACGGTGCGACGCAGCGACCAGCCGTCGATCTCCATGTCGGTGTCGCCGACCGCGGCCTCGGCGAGACCCATCCCGGCGCGGCGAATGCGTTGGTCTTGCCACAGGCGGCCGCGCTTTGGATCGCTGATGGCGCAATGGGCAATCAGCAGCTGATGCGGCGCGAATGCGCTGGGGTTGAGATCGTCGATGCTGGGCTTGGTGCGAAAAAACGTGATTTGAAAGCCCAGCGATTCGCCATGCTCGGTCTTCAACCAGCCGGTGACGTACCACCATTC
>JAYTXS010000350.1:0-15041 GCA_043742845.1 Gammaproteobacteria bacterium | reverse complement strand
CGCCAAGAAATTTCAAAAAAACCTCAACGGGGGCCTGGTAGGGTTGGTATTGCTCGCCATCCTCGATCAATCGCCCGACGACCTCTACGGCTATGAGATCGCCAAACGGCTGGCCAGCGCCAATGAGGGCGTGGCGATCTTCAAGGAGGGCACTATTTACCCGGTGCTGCGTGCTCTGTGGGCCGGGAATTTGCTCACCAGCCGTATCGTCCCCTCGTATGCCGGACCCGCACGGCGCTACTACCGCATCACCGATCAAGGTCGCACCGTGCTCGCGCAATGGACCGCCATCTGGGCCGGAACGCGCAGCTTCGTCGATCGCTTCATTGAAAAAGGAAATTCGCCATGACCCGCAGCGCGCCGCGTTCCATCGATCAATATCTCAAGGCATTGCGCGAGGAGCTCGCCGGTGAAGATGCTGCCCTCATACAGGACGCTCTCTACGACGCCGAAGAATATCTGCGTGCGGAAGTGGCGGCGCACCCGGACAAATCCGAGGCCGACGTGCTGGAACTGATCGCGTCCACGTACGGCGCTCCCGATGAAGTGGCGAGCGCATATCGCGACACCGAGGCGAAGGTAAAGGCCGCAATGACCACGCCGCGCAAATTGCCCCAGAGCGGTGCGGGCGCATTCTTCGGCGTGTTCTTGGATCCACGCGCCTACACCTCGCTGTTTTTCATGCTGCTGTCGCTCGCCACCGGCGTCATTTACTTCACCTTCTCGGTCACCGGCTTGGCCCTTTCGGCCGGCCTGTCCGTGCTGGTGATCGGAATTCCTTTCTTTCTCATGTTCATTGCGTTGACGCGGGTGGTATCGCTGGCCGAGGGACAATTGATCGAAGCCATGACCGGCGAGCGCATGCCGCGTCGTCTGGTGCATCAGAACACTGCCGCCGGATTCTGGGCGCGGGTCGGCCAGATGCTGAAAGACAGGCGCACCTGGACCACGCTCGCCTATCTGATATTGATGCTGCCGCTCGGCATCGTGTACTTCGTCATGGCCGTGGTCGGCCTCTCGGTGAGTCTCGCCTTCATTTTCGCGCCGCTGGTCGAAATCGCAAACCGATTCGGCTGGTTCGACCTGCCCGACGACTTCCACATGAATCCGGTATGGCTGGATTCGCTGTGGGCGTTGCCCTTTATGGTTCTGGTGGGCGTGTTGCTGCTCACACTGCTCATGCACCTGGCACGCGGCATCGGACGCCTGCATGCCATGTATGCGAAAGCGCTACTGGTGGCGCCGGCGGCAAAGACTGCGGCCGCGTAAGTGCTAGAAATGCAGGATTGCGTCCATCGCGATCATGGCCTGTGAGTGCTTCCCCATGCCCGGCGTCAGGAAGGGATTGTCGTAGGCATCCACATCCCGTGAATGCTCAAAGCGCAGCTCGGGGCGCAATTCGATGACGTCCCCGACCCAATGCGTATAGGACAGGTCGAACTCATAGTAGCGAGTCTTGAACCCGGTGCGCTGACCCCTGGCGTCGTTCATGAAGTCCGTGCGCCAAGTGAAGATGTCGCGCGGCCCGTACTGATAATTGATGTAGTTGACGACGGCCCATTCGTACGAATAGCAGGTGACCAGCGTCGGATTGCAGATTGCCCCTGACGGCGCGCCCACTTTGAGATAGGAATAGCGCTGCGCAATCATAGCCAGACCCGCGGGATTTTCCACGTTGGGGGTGTGGCTCTGCCACATGTACCAGGCTTCGGTATCCATGTGCCACTGAGAATTGAACTTGTGATACCAGGTGGCGGCGGCGTGCTGCACATTGTTCCAGCGCCAGTTGCTGTCGTTGATGCCGTTCATGCAGGGATAGATGCTGTCCTTGCCCGAATCCGAGGTCCATTGGACGCAGGCCGCCGGAGTAAGGTGCCGCTCGCTTTTCACCCAAGGGGCGACATCATTTCCGCTATTGATCTCGGCCTGGATCTGCCAATTCTTGCTGAGCCGGGTGGTCGCAACCACTCCGTTTTGAGTGTACGGATCCACCGTGTAAAGCAGAGAATGACTGTAAGTCAGGTTGTTCGGCGCGAGCTGCGCCTCGATGTCCGGAATGGAGATATAGCGGCCCACGCGAACGTTGGTGCCCATGCCGATTTTGGGCAGCCAGAAATCCAGGTAGTACATGACGGGGTCGAAGCCGTACTGCCGGGTCTCGTTCGTATACTGATTGCTGAAAATGCCCTGAGCAAAGGTGTACTTGTAGTCCGTTCCGTACAGCAGCGTCACTCGACCGCCCCAGTCGAAATGCTCGCGTTGGATTTCGTCGGGCGTGCGCTCGAAATACAGGGCGAACTGATCCAGCTGCGCAGTGTTCGGCTCGAATGAATAAGCCGCCGGAAAATTCCCGCCGCTGCCGTTCACATAGTTGAAGCGAGTGTGCGAAGTGCTGAGGTTGCCGCCGGGTTCCAGCCAGCCATAAATCGTGAAGCGGCTGTCCTTCAGGCTCTGGCCGCCCTTGCCGCAATACAACGCATCCATGAGCGCGCTGTAGTACATGTTCTCGACCCCGATCGCCTGTGTTCCGCCCACATTCCAAGTGGCATAGGGCCAAGGCGGAACCGATTCGGGAATTTCCGCGCCGCCGACGACCCGTGTTGCCGGAGCGCTCGGATCGCCGCCGTCCCATGCGAGATGCGACTGGTAGCTGTCTTTTAACCGTACGAAAAAGCCCTTATCCTCGGAGCCCTTGACGCAGCCAGAAGCAGGCCCATTCGTGTCGATTGCTGCAGTAGCAGGCGCCGCAGACTGCGCCTCATCTGCAAACGCAGGGACGGCCGCCGCAAGCAGTACTCCAATAACGATAAACCGGCGAAGGATGCCTACGTGAATGTTGATCATGATCCGGCCATGATGGCCGTACCGGCATAAAAATGGTGCTGCGTTTAAGCCGAAGGTGCAAAAATCTCGTCAAAATCATCGGCGCGGCATCCGCCAGGCCGCTGTGCGCGATCAGCCCTTGGGTGGCTTCAGCGCCGCATCGATAATGGCGCTCTTGCTGGCCGCATCGTGCTTCGCGGGTCGCTTCCACCCAGCGATGGTGGTCTGCCTGGCGCGCGTCAGCGTCAACTCGCCGTCAGGCGCATTGTCGGTAATGGTCGAACCCGCGCCGATGGTCGCGCCCGCGCCGATTTTCACCGGTGCCACCAGCATGCTGCCGGAGCCGATGAAAGCGCCATCTTCGATGACGGTTGGCCACTTGTTTAAGCCGTCGTAATTGCAGGTAATACTGCCGGCGCCGACGTTGACGCCCTTGCCGATCTGGGTATCGCCCACATAGCTCAAATGATTGGCTTTGCTGCCAACGCCGATTTCGCTGCTCTTGATCTCCACAAAATTACCCACGTGCACGTCGCGATGCAGGACTGTGTTCGGCCGCAGTCTCGCAAACGGGCCGATCCGGCAGTTCTCGCCGACTTCGGCCCGGTCGATGATGCTGTTCGCAAACACTTCCGTGCCTGCGCCTACCTTCGAATCACTGATGATGCAGTTGGGCCCGATTTTAACGCCCGCGGCGAGTTGCACACTGCCGCTCAGAACCGCGTTGATGTCGATGAATACGTCGCGTCCCACCTTGACGTCGCCCCGTATGTCGATACGCGCGGGGTCCGCCAGAGTGGCGCCCGCGAGCATCAATTCCTCAGCGCGTTCGCGGCGGTACAGCGCCTCGACCTGGGACAGCTGTATCTTGTCGTTGACGCCCATGACTTCCGCCAGACGCGTCGTGCGCACAGCCTCGACGCGATCGCCCGACGCCACGGCGCCCGCCACCACATCGGTCAGGTAAAACTCGCGCGCCGAATTGTTTCGCCCCAGTCCCAGCAGCCATTCGCGCAGACGACCGGCGGGAGCAGCCATGATCCCGGAGTTGATCTCGCGTATTTGCAATTGTTCGGGGGTGGCATCCTTATGCTCGACGATGGCGCTGACACGGCCGTCCGCGGCGCGAATGATGCGGCCGTAGCCCGTTGCATCGTCCACGGCCACGGTTAGCACGGCTAGCGAGCCCTCGTCCGCAAGCGCCAGCAGTTTTTTCAGAGACGGCGAGCGAATCAACGGCACATCGCCGTACAGCACCAGGACACAATGACTATCCGGTATTAAGCCCATGGCCTGCATGACGGCATGTCCGGTACCGAGCTGTTCCGCCTGCAGTATCCATTCGACCGACTCGTGGGAAAGCGCCGACTGCACCTGGCCGCCGCCATGGCCGTACACCACGTAGATGCTGTCCGGATCGAGCGCGCGCGCCGTACCAAAGACATGTTGCAGAAGAGGCTGCCCTGCCAAGGGCTGCAGTACCTTCGGCAAGTCGGAATTCATCCGCTTGCCCTGACCTGCTGCGAGTATGACGACGGAAAGCCGCATAACCAGTTCCGCTTGTGACGTCCGAAGAGTCTAACGCTTCTTGCGCAGGCGTTCGATGGCGCGTAATTGCGCCACCGCGCGCAGCAATTCCGCCTGCGCCTCGGCGATATCCATCTTGTCGCCGCGCTCGCGCACTGCATCTTCCGCGCGCTGCTTCGCGGCGAGCGCGGCCGCCTCGTCCAGATCGCGCGCCCGCGCCGCCGTATCGGCCAGCACGGTCACCAAGTGCGGCTGAATCTCCAGCGCACCCCCGCCTACGTAGAAAGACTGTTCTTCTTGGCCTTCCGCTTGCACTCGCACTTCGCCGGCCTTGAGGGTGGTGAGCAGGGGCGCATGTCGCGGCGCAATGCCGAGTTCGCCTTGCGAGCCCGGCGCAAACACCATCGTGGCCTCGCCCGAGAAGATCTGACCTTCGGCGCTGACGATGTCGATGTGAATGGTATTGGCCATGATCGCTCTTAGACCAAGGTCTTGGCTTTCTCGACGGCTTCTTCGATGGCGCCGATCATGTAGAAGGCCTGCTCGGGCAGATGATCGTATTCGCCGGCGATGATGGCCTTGAAGCCGCGGATGGTGTCTTTCAAGGACACAATCTTGCCGTCCTGTCCCGTGAACACCTTGGCCACGTTGAAGGGCTGCGAGAGAAAGCGCTGGATCTTGCGCGCGCGGTACACGCTCAACTTGTCTTCCTCGGACAGCTCATCCATGCCGAGAATGGCGATGATGTCCTGCAGCTCCTTGTAACGCTGCAGCACGGCTTGCACGCCGCGCGCCGTATCGTAGTGATCCTGGCCCACCACCAGCGGATCGAGCTGGCGGCTGGTGGAGTCCAGAGGATCGACCGCAGGATAAATACCGATGGAGGCAATTTGCCGCGACAGCACCACCGTAGCGTCCAAGTGGGCGAAGGTGGTTGCCGGAGACGGATCGGTCAAGTCGTCCGCGGGAACGTACACGGCTTGAATGGAAGTAATCGAACCCGTCTTGGTGGAGGTGATGCGTTCCTGCAGAACGCCCATTTCCTCTGCGAGCGTCGGCTGGTAACCCACCGCCGAAGGCATGCGGCCGAGCAGCGCGGATACTTCGGTGCCTGCCAGCGTGTAACGGTAGATATTGTCGACGAAGAACAGCACATCGCGGCCCTTGCCCGACGCCTGTTTCTCGTCGCGGAAAAATTCCGCCATGGTAAGGCCGGTGAGCGCCACACGCAGACGATTGCCGGGTGGCTCGTTCATCTGCCCGTACACCATGGCCACCTTGGAATTGGGCAGATTGTCCTTGTCGATGACGCCCGATTCGATCATCTCGTGATAAAAGTCGTTGCCTTCGCGCGTGCGCTCGCCGACACCGGCAAATACCGACAGTCCGCTGTACTGCTTGGCGATGTTGTTGATGAGCTCCAACATGTTCACGGTCTTGCCCACGCCGGCGCCGCCGAACAGGCCGACCTTGCCACCCTTGGCGAAAGGTACCAACAGGTCGATCACCTTGATGCCGGTTACCAGCAGATCCTGGCCGCCCGCTTGCTCGTCATACAGTGGCGCAGGACGGTGAATGGGCATGTACTCAGTGGCTTGCACCGGGCCTTTCTCGTCCTGCGGTTTGCCCAGCACGTCCATGATGCGCCCCAGAGTGCCGGCACCCACCGGCACCGAAATGCCCTTGCCCGTGCCCTTGACCGTGAGACCGCGACGCAGCCCTTCAGAAGGACCCATGGCAATCGTGCGCACGATACCGTCGCCCAGCTGCTGCTGCACTTCGAGGGTGAGATCCACCTCATCGAGCACGAGCGCGTCATAGACCTTGGGGATCTGATCGCGTGGGAATTCCACATCGATGACCGCGCCGATGATTTGCACGATTTTGCCGCTGGACATAATTTCTAACCTCTTGCCTAAACCGCTGCCGCGCCGCCGACGATTTCCGAAAGCTCTTTCGTGATCGCGGCCTGGCGGGCCTTGTTGTAAATGAGTTGCAACTCGTCGATGAGCTCGCCGGCGTTATCCGTCGCCGCCTTCATGGCCACCATTCGCGCCGCCATTTCGCAGGCGACGTTCTCGACCGCGCCTTGGAAAATCTGGGATTCGATGTAGCGCATTAGAATACCGTCGAGGATCTCGACGGCATCCGGCTCGTAGATATAGTCCCAGCGCTCCTGCAGATCTTCCTTATCGACGGTCTGAATGGGCAGCAGCTGCGAGACCAAACCCTTCTGGGTCATGGTATTGACGAATACGTTGTGCACCAGCAGCAGCTGATCGACTTTGGTGTCGCGATAAAAATCGAGCATCACCTTGGTGGTGCCGATCAAATCTTTGATATGTGGCTTGTCGCCCAAGTGCGTGACCGAGCCCACGACCTCGACTCCCGACAGGCGGCGGAAGAACTGCAGCGCCTTCGAGCCGATGACGCAGACATACACCTTGGCGCCGGTCGACTGCGCTTCGCGGATGGCGCCCAAGGCAGCCTTGAACAGATTCAAGTTCAGCGAACCGCATAGACCGCGGTCGGTGCTGATGACCACGATGCCCACGGCTTTGATCGGCCGCTCCAACGTGAACGGATGCTTGTAGTCCAGATTCACCTGGCGCAAGTGGCCGATGATCTTGCGGATTTTTTCCGCATAGGGGCGCGCCGCGCGCATGCGGTCCTGCGCCTTGCGCATTTTGCTGGCCGCCACCATTTCCATGGCCTTGGTGATCTTCTGAGTATTCTTAATACTCGCGATCTTGCCGCGGATTTCTTTTGCGCCTGCCATTACCTTCTCTTAAATCCTTAAGCTACAGGGTCGCGAAGAAGTCTTCGCAACACTTCTTGAGGCCCGCCTCGACTTCCTTCGACAGGTCAGGCTTGGCGTTGATGCTCTTCAATAGATCGGCATAGCTCGAGCGCGCGAAGGCCTGCAGACCGGCTTCCGACTCGACGACTTTGCGGCGATCCACTTTGTCGAAGTAGCCGTTGTTGCCCGCGTACAGCGACAGCGCCATCTCGGCCACCGACATGGGCGCGTACTGCTTCTGCTTCATGAGTTCGGAGACGCGCTGGCCGCGTTCCAACTGCTTACGCGTCGACTCGTCCAAGTCGGAGGCGAACTGCGAGAAAGCCGCCAGTTCGCGAAATTGCGCCAGCGCCAAACGCACGCTGCCGCCCAACTTCTTGATGATGTTGGTTTGCGCGGCGCCGCCGACGCGCGATACGGAAATGCCGGCGTTGATGGCCGGGCGCATGCCGGCGTTGAACAGGTCCGTTTCCAGGAAGATCTGCCCGTCGGTGATGGAAATGACGTTGGTGGGCACGAAGGCCGTGACGTCGCCCGCCTGAGTCTCGATGATGGGTAGGCCCGTGAGGGAACCCGTCTTGCCCTTGACCCGGCCGTTGGTGAATTTCTCGACGTACTCCTCGTTCACGCGAGCGGAACGCTCGAGCAAGCGGGAGTGCAGATAGAACACGTCGCCGGGATAGGCTTCGCGGCCCGGAGGCCGGCGCAGCAGCAGCGAAATCTGGCGATAGGCGACGGCCTGCTTGGACAAGTCGTCATAGACGATGAGCGCGTCTTCGCCGTTATCCATGAAGTACTCGCCCATGGCGCAGCCGCCGTAGGGCGCGAGGTACTGCATGGCGGCCGGCATGGAGGCCGAAGCCGCGACAATAATGGTGTGTCCCATGGCGCCGTGCTCTTCGAGCTTGCGCACCACGTTGGCAATGGAGCTTTGCTTCTGGCCGATGGCGACGTAGACGCACTTAACGCCCGTGCCCTTCTGATTGATGATGGTGTCGATAGCCACAGCCGTCTTGCCGGTCTGGCGATCGCCGATGATGAGTTCGCGCTGGCCGCGGCCGATCGGCACCATGGCGTCGATCGCCTTAAGGCCCGTCTGCACCGGTTGCGACACGCTCTTGCGGAAAATCACGCCCGGCGCCACACGCTCTAGGGGCGACTTCAATTTGGCGTTGACCGGACCCTTGCCGTCGATGGGCGTTCCCAAGGCATCGACCACGCGGCCCAGGAGTTCAGGGCCCACCGGCACCTCGAGAATGCGGCCGGTGGTTTTCACCTCCGAGCCTTCCGAAATGTGCTTGTAGTCGCCCAACACCACGGCGCCCACCGAATCTTGTTCGAGATTCAGTGCGAGACCAAAGGTGTTGCCGACGAATTCCAACATTTCGCCGTAGCGCGCATCGGCGAGGCCGTGGATACGCACGATGCCGTCCGTGACGCTCACCACCGTGCCCACATTGCGGGCCTCGGTCGCGGATTGGAACTTGTCGATGCGCGCCTTGATCAGGTCGCTGATTTCCGATGCCTTAATGGACATATCGATCCTCTTGCTGCGGGCCGACGGCGCCCACGACTAAAACTTTAAGTTGCTAATTCCGTGGCGAGCCGTTCGAGACGGCCTTTCAAGGAGCCATCGATGACCAGATCTCCGGCGCGCACCACCGCACCGCCCAACAGCGCCGCATCCACCGAGTTGTGCATGCGCACTTGGCGCTTGAGGCGCGTGCTCAAGGCCTGTTGCATTTTGGCGGATTGCGCGGCGTCGAGCGGCACCGCGGACACCACCTCGACATCCACCGTATTTTCCACCGCAGAGCGCAGAGCCTCGTAGTGCATGGAAATTTCCGGCAGCAGCAGCAGCCGGTGATTCTCGGTCAGCACGCGGACGAAATTCTGCATGCCGGCGTCCAGTTTCGCGCCGGCCACGTCCGTAATGAGGGTCACCAGGTCGGCGGCCGTCCACGCCGGGCTCTTGGTCAACGGCGCAACGCGCGGATCCGCGAGAATCTCGGCCGCCGTCTTGAGTCCATCGGACCACGCGGCAAAGGCGTTCGCGCTGCGCGCGTATTCGAACGCCGCTTTCGCATAGGGCCGGGCAATCGTGGCTCGCTCAGCCACGCGCAACCTCCGCCGCTAATTTATCCAACAATTCAGCATGCGTTCTGGGGTCGATCTCACGGCCCAGCAGGCGCGAGGCGCCTTCGACCGCAAGCTTGCCCACTTCCTTGGCCAAGCCTTCGCGGGCCCGCGTGGTCTCACGCGCCACTTCTTCGTGCGCCTGCGCCACCAAGCGCTGCGCTTCGCTCGCCGCCGTACCCTTGGCTTCTTCGACGATCTCGTTCGAGCGCTTGCTCGCCATGTCGACGATCTGCGCCGCGCGATCACGTGCTTCGCGCAGGATTTCCATGGAGCGCGCTTCAGCTTCCTCGAGGTCCTTCTGGCTTTGGCCGGCCGCGGCCAAACCGTCGGCAATTTTCTTCTGCCGCGCCTCGATGGCATCCATAATGGAAGGCCAAAAGAATTTCATGACCGCCCAAGCGACCAGGAAAAACACCACCCCTTGGATGACCAGCGTCAGTGCTAAATTCATTGCATGCTCCTTGAGCGGCGCTGTTCAGGCGCCGTCGGCAATTCTTACTTCAGACCGAGGGCGCCCAAGAAAGGATTTGCGTAGAGCAGCAGGAAACCGACGGCCACGCCGATGATGGGCACGGCGTCGAGCAAGCCCGCGACGATGAACATCTTGGTCTGCAGCATGTTGGTGAGTTCCGGCTGGCGAGCGGAGCTCTCCAGGAACTTGCCGCCCAGCACGCCGAAGCCGATCGCGGCGCCCGCACCACCCAGGCCGATCACCAAGCCTGCTGCGATCACGGTGGAGCTCATGAGTTGAGCGATTTGGGTCACATTTTCCATTATTGTCTCCGTCCTTAATGTCTTGAATGAAACGAATCTAGTGCTTCTCGGCCGAAATGCCCACGTAAACAATAGTCAGCACCATGAAAATGAATGCTTGCAGCGTAATGATCAGATAGTGGAACCCAGTCCAGATGACGCCTGCCAGGAATTGTAGGAGGCCCAAGGCATACGTGGAAAAGTGGTTGAGTGCCGCGCCCAGCGTGAAGCAGGCGATTAACAAGAAGATTAGTTCACCGGCATACATGTTGCCGAATAACCGCATCGACAGCGACAGCGGACGAACGAGCTCTTCGATGATTCGAAATATGAGATTGATCGGCGCGAGCAGAATTTTCAGCAGCGGGCTGTGCGCATGAAACGGCGCCGTGAACCATTCACCAGCAAAGGTACCGATGCCCTTGTGCGTAATGCCCACCCATTGGATCAGCAAGAACACGCCGAGCGCCATGCCGACGGTAGTATTCAAATCGGCAGTGGCTACGGTGCGTAAATGCTCCACGCCGAATAGCTTGGCGGCGGCGGGCAGCGCGTCTACCGGCAAGATGTCCATGAAATTTTCCAGAAATACGATGCAGAAGATGGTTATGGCGAGCGGCGCGATGAATTTGTTCGAGCCGTGATAGGTGTCCTTCACCATGCCGTCGACGAACTCCACCAGCAATTCGACCGCAGTCTGAAATTTGCCCGGAACGCCGCTGGTAGCGCGGCGCGCGGCTACGGACAGAAGCACGATGAATAGGAACGAAATGAACAGTGTGAATAAAATGCTGTCGAGATGAATGGACCAAAAGGCGCCGTGCCCTTCGTTCACAGTCAAATGCGTGAGGTGGTGCTTGATGTAGCCCGTTACCCCGCCCGCCACTTCTTCCTCGACCATTATTCCGAAACGCATATATTCCCGACCTTCAATCAATTCGTCTGCGCCTGATCAATCCCACCCAATAACCCAATTGCGCGGCCACTACTCCTATCAGTAGCGGCGCTCCGTCGAGCTTCAAGCGCGCCAGCGCTATATAAAGCGCCACCACAAACCACAACCACTTCAGAGCGATCCCGCCAACCATGGCCGCATTCAAGGTGGCGGCCGCCGCAACCCCCGGCCGGAACGTGCGCCACCCAAACAGCGCACTGCCGCAGGCCACAATCAACCCGCCCGTCAGCGCCGCAAGTCCGGCTGACACGCCTTTGAAGGCAAGGAACAGAGACGCGGCCAGTACCGCGCAACCCATTTGCAGGAGCACGACTCGCAATACCAGCCGATAACCCCGACCCAGGGCGTCACTCATCGCGCCGGAAACCGCACCTTAGTCGGCACATCCCGCCGACGCGGCATAGGGCGATGCACCTTCGATTTGCACATATGGAGCCGTCGCCAGTCAAAATAGCCGCCGCATTATAGGGATGCCGACCCGGTGCATCAAGGCATTACTGGATGTGGCCGAGAATGCCCTCAAGTTCATCCAAGCTGTTGTAGCTGACGACCAGCTTGCCCTTCCCGGAGGCGCTGTGCTGGAACATCACCTTGGCGCCCAATTTGTCCGCCAATTCTCGCTCCAGGCGCAATATGTCCGGATCCGCCGCCGCAGACTCCGGCGACGCGGTCGAATGCGGATTGATGATGCGGCGCACCAGCGCCTCGGTTTCCCGCACAGACAGTGATTTCTTGGCCACCAAACCTGCCACTTCGATCTGCTGGCGGCGCGAAGTCAGGCCCAACAACGCGCGCGCGTGGCCCATCTCGATGCGGCGTTGTTCCAGCAATTCCTTGACCTCATCGGCCAATTCCATGAGCCGTAACAAGTTGCTCACGGCGGCACGCGAGCGCCCGACGGCTTCGGCAGCCGCCTGATGCGTCATGCCGAACTCCAGAGTCAGGCGCAGCAACGCACCCGCCTCTTCCAGGGGGTTTAAGTTTTCACGCTGGATATTCTCGATGAGAGCCATGGAAACGGCGGCTTCATCGGGCACATCGCGAATGACGGCGGGAATCTCTGTCAGGCCGGCCATTTGCGCCGCCCGCCAGCGCCGCTCGCCGGCGATGATTTCATAGCGCTGCGAGTCGCCCGGCCGGCGGTCGCCGATGGGCCGCACCAGGATGGGCTGCACCAGGCCCTGGGATTTGATGGAGGCCGCGAGCTCGGTCAAGGTTTCGGTGCGCATGTCGACGCGCGGCTGGTACTTACCCCGCTGCAACAAATCGAGCGGCAAACTCGCCAGGCGGTCCCCGGCGAGGGCGGCCGCCGGCACCTCAGCCTGAGCCGGCGCGGCTGCGGGCACACCTGCGCGCTTCGCGAGCAGAGGCGAAAGTTCGGCGAGACCACGACCCAAAGAAGGTTTCTTTCCAGACATGAATCGATTATACGGGCGCTAGCACCGGCGTGGGCGCCGGATCGTCGCGGCGAATCATCTCCCCCGCCAGTGCCAAATATGCCAGGGCGCCGCGCGACTCCTTGTCGTGGAACAGTGCGGGCTTGCCGAAACTCGGGGCCTCCGCCAAACGCACATTTCGAGGGATGATGGTACGGAACACCTTGTCGCCGAAGTGCTCGATCAGCTGCGCCGAGACTTCGTTCGAGAGATTGTTACGCGGGTCGAACATGGTGCGCAGCAGGCCTTCGATTTCCAGATCGGTGTTGATGCTGGCCTGAATCTGCTCGACCGTCTGCATTAGGGAACTCAAACCCTCCAGCGCGTAGTACTCGCACTGCATCGGAACCATCACCGAATCCGCGGCAACCAAGGCGTTCAAGGTAAGCATGTTCAAGGACGGCGGACAGTCGATCAAGATGACATCGAAGTCTTGGCGGATGGGCTTCAAGGCATTGCGCAATTTGAATTCTCGTCCGGTAATCATGCCCAGCAAGCGCACTTCGGCCGCGGTTAGATCCTGATTGGCCGGCATCA
Source organism: Gammaproteobacteria bacterium (assembly GCA_043742845.1). Taxonomy (GTDB): domain Bacteria; phylum Pseudomonadota; class Gammaproteobacteria; order Steroidobacterales; family Steroidobacteraceae; genus Bog-1198. The sequence goes on along the minus strand of JAYTXS010000350.1, from coordinate 2,071 downwards.
GCATGAAGCCGCCGTACTCCACCGGCACCAGCGCTTCCATGGCCGTGCAATCCCCCAGCATCACATCGCAGCTGGTGCGTACTTGAGAATTCTTATCCACTCCGCAACCCATGGTGGCATTGCCCTGGGGATCGAGATCGATGAGCAGCACGCGCCGCTTGGTGGCCGTCAGCGAGGCGGCCAGATTGACGGCGGTCGTCGTCTTACCGACGCCGCCTTTTTGATTTGCCACTGCAATAACCCGCTTCATCGTCTGCTCGATCTGGCTGGAGCCGGTGAGAGTTCCACAAGATGCCGCTCATCGTCCAGCCCCGGCACCTTGAGCCGATGCACTGCGAGCACTCGAAAGGACTTGGGCAGGGCGGAAATTTCATCGTCCGGCCGTTTCCCCTTCATGGCCAGCAGTCTCCCGCCGGGAGCGCATAAGTGCCCCGCGTACGCGGCAAAATCCGCCAGCGACGACAAAGCTCGCGCCACCACCGTGTCGAAAAGCTCGAACGGCCTGTAGCTTTCCGCGCGCACCTGCGCCACCTGAACGTTGTTTAACCCCAAGCGCTCCGACGTTTGCTCGACGAATCGAGCCTTCTTGCCCGTGCCCTCGACCAGGGTGAAACGGCGCTGCGGATTGACGATGGCCAGCGGCAGGCCGGGAAAGCCCGCCCCCGTGCCAATGTCGGCAACGCGCTCGCCGCGCAAATATGGCTGCAAAGTCATGCTGTCGAGCACGTGTTTACGCAGCATCCCCAAGCGATCACGGATCGCCGTCAGATTGAACTGTGCATTGCCGAGTTCCAATTCATCGACGAGCTTGAGCAGCGTCTCCCCGACAGCAGGTTCCAAGACCATGCCGATATCGCGCGCGCCGGCGGTGAGCAGCTCCAGTTCGGACTCGCGGGTCACGGTCATACGCGCCTCAAGGACCGACAGCGCCGTCGAGAGTGATGGACAGCGCCGTTTCCGGTTCCCGAACGAGGTGCGCGCTGAAATGAATCGCGCCGTCGCGACCCTCGCACGCGTCGGCATTCTGCGCATCGGAGGGCGCAGGCGCGACAGCTGGCGCCACGGTCGCCGTCGCGGCTTTTTTCCGCCACCCGTCACAGGCCGCCGCGAACCTCGCGCCCGCGTCGCTTCCCGGCAAACGCACGCTCGCTTGGATGCGAGACAGGTGATCTTGCTTGAAGCACAGCATGTACTCATCGGGAACGCGCCCTACAAATTGCGGCGCCGGCGCGTCTGCCGCGTAGCATTCTCCGTCGTCGGCAGGTGCTGCGCCCGGATCCTGGTCCCGAAACAGCAACACCTCGTGCAGCGTCCGAGGAACGTCCTTGAGCACGCTGCCGAATGGCGCAATCACCAACACATGCCAATCGAAAGACGGGTCCAACGGCGCCGGTGCAGCCACGGGTGCCGCAGGCTGAGGCGCCTTTGCCCGGGAAGAGGGCGTTTGACAGCCCACCAATGTGGCAAGTCCCGCGAATGTCGCGAGCAGCGCGGCAACCACGTAGACGTTTGCTTTGCGCTCACTCATTCATGCGTCGCCCAGGCTGCTCGCGAGCTGCTCGAGTTCGACCACGGCATCCGGATCTTGCGGTCGATCGCGCTCCAGGACGCGGCGCAGGGCCTGTGCTGCGGATGGCTTGAGTTTGGCGCATGCGCCGGAGTAATGAATCCGCCAGTCCGCGATCAATTCATGTTCGAAAAACTCGTACTCGCGATTATCGACGACCGCGTCGAGCACCATGGCGCAAACCGCGAGCTGCTGTACCCGGCCCCATGACAGCGAGGAGGCGGAGTGCCCTTCCGCAAAGCAACGGCGCATAAACGCAGGTGGATCCGCACTCGCAATATCGTCGAGTGCATCTCGGACATCGTAGGATTTCAGCAGGTGTTCATAGGTCGCCATTGGTTCCATTATCCGCGCCGTGTGAGAACATGGGAAACTATGATCCGCATTTATTTTCTATTGTTATTGGCGGCGCCTTTGCTATTCGGTGCCACGGCCCACGCACTGACGCGCGAGGTACGCGGCAACCTGATTTTTGACAACATCCCGGAACCTGCCGCGGGCCTA